>CAVJEL010000059.1:0-11139 GCA_963648635.1 Ruminococcus intestinalis | reverse complement strand
GGTGTAATTAAGAATTATGACTGGGGAACAGATGATTACCTCTATTCCCTTGTTGGTGGATCAAGAGATAAGAAACAGGCTGAATACTGGATGGGAACCCATCCTTCGGGAGAGGCTGAAACAGAGAGCGGGGCGAAATTGAGCGCTGCTATCGGGCACTCCCTTCCGTTCCTTTTCAAGGTATTGAGTATTGCTTCCCCCCTCTCGCTACAGTGCCACCCCGATAAAGAGCAGGCAAAGGACGGCTGGAAGAGGGAAGAGGAGAAGAGAAAGAACGGGGAAGCGTACAATTACCAGGATGACAACGAGAAGGCCGAAATTCTTTCTGCCGTTACGCCAGTCACTGCGCTATGTGGCTTTAAGGAGTATGACGAAATAGTATCGTCACTGAAGACGGCAATTCCACTTACATATAGAAAGTACCTTGCCCTGTATTCATCCATAAGGGAGCTCTTTTTAGGGTTGTTCACTGCCGATAGAAAAGTGAAGGACGAGATATTAAACGAGCTTGATGGGTATATATCATCCTCGAATGAGTCTCTTGAAGACGGCGAATGGCTGACAGAGCGCGGGATTATTAGAAAAACGCTCGATAAATATCCTGGCGATATAGGCTCGGTTTTTCCGCTCATGATGAACATCGTGCGCCTTAAACCCTTTGATGCGCTTTATCTCAAGCCCGATACACTACACGCATATCTTAAGGGAAACGGCATCGAACTCATGACTGCTTCTGATAATGTCCTACGTGGCGGTCTTACCCCCAAGAGAGTTGATATCACCGAACTCGGGAGGATAATGTACTTCGGCCCAACAAAGGCTGAGACTGTAGAGGAAAAAGAAGAGAATGGGATACTCTGGTACCTCAGCCCCAGTCCCGACTTCAGGCTCGGCGTTGTGAAAAAAGAAGCTACAGCAATGCTGAATAATGACTCCATAGTTCTTTCTTTAGGGAAAAGTGTAATAAAATATGGAGATGAGACTATTGTTCTCGAGAAAGGCGAATGTGCTTTTATACCCGGAGAAGGGAAAGAGCTTAAAATTGAAACAGACTCTTCATTATATATTGCAACATCCGTAAGGGATGAAAACTGATGGAGTATGTCGCAATAGACTTCGAGACGGCGTCGGCTCTGAGAGACTCAGCGTGCTCGATAGGGCTGGCTCTTTTCGACAGTGAAGGTAACGAAATCGACTCCTACTATTCCCTTATAAGGCCTCCAGTCCTGCGCTTCGATGATGTCTGTACTCAAGTTCACCACCTTAGAGAGTGTGATATTTCTTCAAGTCCCTCGTTCAATGAAATATGGAGCGATGTTTCTTCCTTTATCTCTTCGCGTCCTCTTGTTGCCCACAATGCCCAATTCGATATGGGCGTGTTATCCCACACCCTCCACTCATGGGGACTCGAATGCCCGGCCTATGACTACTATTGTACGCTATCTTTATCTCGTAAGCTCTGGAAGGGAAGGCCAAGTTATGCCCTCACTAGTTTATCCGAGGAGCTCGGGTGGACATATGACGCCCATAATGCCCTATCAGACGCTGAGGCATGCGGAAAGCTCTTCTCGCGCCTCTGCGGAGATGTGCTCCTTAATGATGATATTACCCGCGCCTTCTTCTCCCGCATCTACAAGAAGGGGGAGAAGCACCGCTTTCCGGAGAAACTTAAGGCTATAAAGGATTAGGCCCTTTTGAAGAGTTTGAGCTTTATGCCTAATAGTGGCCAGAGGAACATTTCCCATAGGATAAGTAAAACGTAGGCTAGTGTTTTGAAGAACCTATGCATCACGCTTATGCTTCCGATTCCCACTAGTGTCACCAAAGCTCCGAAAGAAAGGCTTAATGCATAGCAGAGAATTATCTTAAGCCACCCTTCCTGACGGGCAAAGTTGACATATTTCTTCTCCCAGACCGTTGCCACCATCACGGCCCCCCAGCATGAGAAGGCAGTAGCGATGTCCTTATAAAGTGTTTCATTGAGAATACCGTTATCTATAAGGATGCTTATCACGAGTGCCCCCAGAATTGCAATTGGAGATACAACATATGTGATTCTCTTCATCTTCTCTTCGTTATCATAAAGAGAAAGAAATACTGGGTACAAAGAAGAGATTGCGATTCCAATTGTAATACCGAATATGATATCGAGTGGCCAGTGTACACCGAGATATATTCTTGATAGTGGAATAAGAACCATAAGGACTATAGATATTATTCTGACGGCCTTATTCTTGAATGCCCTGTAAATCGAGCCGTAGAGTACTCCCGCAGTCGTTGAGTGTCCCGAGGGGAATGAATATCCGGTTGCGGTACTCTCCCTCAGGGGGATGATATCCTCCGGGTATTTGACCCACGGCCGTGGAATACGGAATATGACTTTGAGGGTGTTGTTGACGACAGTTCCCGTCATAACGCTCATACCGAGAGCAAAGCCTTTTTTCTTATCGATGGCATAATATATAAAGAAGATTATAAGAACTGTAGCGCCACCCTCTCCGAGGAATGTTATCGCCTCGGCAATAGAGGAAAGAAACGGGACTCTCAAACCTTGGAAGAAAACCATTATGGGCTTTTGAACTTTGAGAAGATAATCAATCATCATTTTCCTCCTTTTTCTCGCATCCATATTTAAGTATAAGCGATGTGATTATGAACATCACCCCGAGTGCAATCGAGCCCGGAAATTGATAATTAACTTTAGCTGTCTCAATAGAGGCAAAATTAAAGATGAGAAATGACGCGGTGTTTGTCAGAACGGAAACTATTATAGAGTAGATTCCAAGGCTAAAGAGACTCTTTGCTCCCTCCCGGGTAAACGGTGTTCCTCTTTCAAGTTCAAGAGAAAAGTACTTTCCTGCCTTCCAGCTTAAGAAAAGCTCTCCGATAAGGGAGATTGCCGCGACTAATATAAAGAGATAGCTAGACGATGATGAGTAGCCGTATTTAACAAATATTTTCTCTATCTTCTCGTTCCCACCTCCAGTAACAAAGAGGTAGATGGCAGATATTACAAGAGCCACTAGTCCCACTGCACTCAAAATAAAGAAAATCCTACTTAGTACTTTCCCGGCTTTATGGAGCGCATCTATTTTGTCGATTGTTGTTTTCATTGCCTAATCATAAAGAATGAATGGGGAAGTGTAAACATTGCGATTTTGCCCCATATCTATTGACGAAAGCGGGGAAGAGGGCGATTATGTTGTTGACACTAAATGAAAAAGTGTAATAAACAACTACATTAACTTCTTATTATTTAATTAATTAGTGTGTAAATGTTATAATTGCCGAATAATTTCTGTTAAATTTTCTGTAAAAATGTTGAATAAAAATACATAAAACTGTATATTGCTATCCAAGATTTTATATCTATTAGGAGTCTATTTATTATGAAGAAGTTTCTCGCTTTAATGTTGGTTGCTTTTGCTGCAGTTACAATGTGTTTTGCAGCAGGTAGCAGTGAAAGCGCATCCAGCGAAATCAAAATCGGATTTATCGGACCATTGACAGGTGACTATGCCAATTACGGCTCACTCTGCAAGCAGGCAGTCGAAATGGCCATCGAGGAGCAGAACGCAAAGGGTGGAATCAACGGTGTCACAGTAAAGCTTTATGCTGAAGACAGTGAAGGTGACCCGCAGAAGGCTCTTGCAGCAATGGAAAAGCTCAGCTCATCAGATAAGGTTTGTGCAATCGTCGGATCAATTCTCACAGGAGAGACCTTCTCGGTTGCAGAGAGAGCACAGCAGGAAGGCATCGTCATGATCACTCCGAGTGCATCCCATAAAGATATTACCCTCACAGGTGACTATATCTACAGAACAACTCCGTCAGACGGTCTTCAGGGTGTTGTTGCAGGAAAGTATTTCTCACAGGTTCTCGGCTACAAGAAGCTTGCTGTTCTCTATGCAAAGAACGACTACAGCCAGGGACTTTACGAGAGCATGTCCGAGTCCTTCGAAGCTGAAGGCGGCACAATTGTTGCAACAGAGACATTCATGGTCGGCGACAAGGATTTCAAGACACAGCTTACAAAGCTGAAGAATACAGATGCTGAAGCTATCTATATTCCTGACTACACAGCAGAGATGGCACAGATTCTTGAGCAGGCAAGTCAGCTCAAGGTTAATAAGCCTTTCCTCTCTGGTGACGGCTTCTTGAGCGAAGAAATCTATACTCTCGCTGGTCAGTACACAGACGGTGTCATCTACACAGCTAGTGCACAGGTTGAAGAGAGCAGCGCAGCAAAGGAATTCAAAGAGAAGTATGTTGCAAAGTATGGTATTGGCCCCGACAGCTTTGCTACTAACTCTTACGATGCAACCAACATCCTCATGTCAGTCATCGCAAAGGTTGGAACAGACAGAAAGGCTATCAAGGAAGGCATGAAAGAAGTTAAGGACTTTGTCGGTGTCAACGGCATCATCAACTTCGACGAGAACGGAGACCTTGTTGCTTATCAGGGAATCTACGAGGTTGAGGGTTCAACTCCTGTTTATCAGGGTGCTTATCAGGTTGTCGACGGCAAGATTGTCAAAGTCGAGTAAAAAATACTTTAAACGGGAGGAGCACCGTGATGCGGTGCTTTTTCCGTTGTTATGTAAAGAATAATTGGAGGAGATAATGGGATCTCTCAGTACATTTTTCCAGCATCTCATGAACGGCCTGACACTGGGTGGAGTATATGCTTTGATAGCACTTGGCTACACCATGGTCTACGGCATTCTTAAGTTTATTAATTTCGCCCATGGCGATATTTTGATGGTCGGTGCTTACATTGGACTATTTGTCTTTGACGCCCTCCGTGGTTCGACGCCGCTCGGGTGGTGGTGGCTTGTCGCCTTTTTCATTGCAATGCTGGTCTCGATGGTACTATGCGCTCTCTTGGGAATGATTATCGAGCGCGTTGCCTATAAACCGCTGAGAAAGGGCTCGAGGCTTGCTCCTCTGCTCTCTGCTATCGGAATCTCATTCATCCTCTCGAACGGATGTGCATGGATGTTCGGAACGCACTCGCGTAAGTTCGAGTATCCTTTCGACAACACAGCACTTTCGGTATTCGGTGTTGTCATCACACCTCATCAGATAATGGTACTCGTTGTTGCCATTGTCATGATGGTTCTTCTCAAACTCTTCATCGACAAGACGAAGATGGGGAAGGCCATGAGAGCAACCGCCCTTGATGGCGATACGGCTAAACTCATGGGAATCAATTCCGACATGATTATCTCCCTTACATTCGGAATTGGAAGCGCTCTTGCAGCATGTGGCGGTATATTGATCGCCCTAGACTATAAGGTTTATGCGACAATGGGCACAATGATGGGCCTTAAGGCTTTCGTTGCTGCAGTTGTCGGTGGAATCGGAAATATAACAGGCGCAATGCTTGGTGGCTTTTTACTCGGCATTCTTGAGACCTTCGGGGTCGCTTTACTCGGTATCCCACAGGGCTTCAAGGACACAATTGCATTCGCTGTTCTTATACTTATCCTTCTCTTCAAGCCTGAAGGCTTACTCGGGAAGGCTGAAAAGGAGAAGGTCTGATGTTCAATTTCTTTCTTCTCATTTTAATCTATACATGTATATATGCGTTCATGTCCCTCGGACAGAACCTTATTACAGGATATACGGGAATGCTCTCCCTCTGCGGGGCTGGATTCTTCGCTGTCGGAAGCTACACAACGGCAGTCCTCACAACTAAGCTCGGCTGGTCGTTCTGGGCATCCATTCCTGTTGCGGCACTTCTCTGTGCGCTCCTTGGTGTTCTCATCGGACTACCGACGCTCCGTCTCAAGGGCGACTATCTTGCAATTGCTACACTCGGCTTTGCTGAGATAGTGAGAAACGTCATCAACAACTGGGATAGCCTTACAAACGGGCCTATGGGTATTCAGCGTATACCGATTATCACACTATTTGGTCATCAGATAAGCCCTTACAACAAGTGGGCGTTCCTATTATTGGAAGTAGTTATGCTCCTTATCTGTTATTTCCTCCTCGAGCGTCTTGCATCCTCAAGAATGGGACGTGCCTTAGAAGCAATCAGAGAGGATGAGATAGCCTCCTCGTCGCTTGGTATCAACGTGACGAAGTATAAGGTTGCGTCATTTGCTCTTGGCGCAGCAGTGACGGGACTCGCGGGATGCTTACAGGCAGAGTTTGTGCTCTCGGTATCTCCAGGAACATATGTATTCATGGTTTCAATTATGGTACTCTGTACAGTCGTTCTCGGGGGTATGGGAAACTTCAAGGCAGTAATACTGGGTGCCTTCATCATCCAGTTCATATCTTATTTCCCGCAACTTATAGGACTATCGAACGTAATACCTGCACAGGCAAAGCAGATTATCTTCGGCCTTATCCTTGTTGTTATGATGATTTATAGGCCTCAGGGAATTCTCGGCAGGAAGAAGAGAAACAACTCTTCTTTCGAGAAGGCTTACTACAAGGGGGTTGAGAAATGAGTTTACTTGAAACAAAGGCCCTCACAAGGGAATTCGGAGGCGTCATCGCAGTCAACAGGGTTGACTTCACTGTTGAGAAGAATATGATTACAGGACTCATCGGACCCAACGGTGCCGGTAAGACTACACTCTTCAACAACATTACAGGACTCGATACTCCGACAAGCGGTACCGTTACATTCGACGGGAAAGATATCACTGGCCTTCCAGCCTCTAAAATCTGCCGTCTTGGGATTGCACGTACATTTCAGAACATCAGGCTCTTCAAGAACCTCAGTGTTATCGACAACGTGATGGTGGGACGCCATAGCCTTATGGGCAAAGGCAACAACCGTACCCTCCAAGCTCTCTTCTCATATTTCAATTCAGAGAAGGAGAACAAGGAGCTTTATGCTCAGGCTATGAAGTGGCTTGAATTCTTCGGACTCGAGAGCATTCGTAACGAGGAGGCGGCAAACCTTCCTTACGGCTACCAGAGAGAGCTCGAGATAGCACGTGCACTTGCAACAGAGCCAAAGCTCTTGTTCCTCGACGAGCCAGCAGCCGGCATGAACCCTCAGGAAACGGAAAGTCTCATGGAGACAATAAGAAGAATAAGGGACCTCGGAATAACGGTTGTTCTCATCGAACACGATATGAAGCTCGTCATGAATATCTGTGACAACATCACGGTACTCAATTACGGCGTCAAGATTGCAAACGGCACACCAGGCGAGATTCAGAGTGACAGCAGGGTAATCGAAGCATACCTCGGCAGCGGTGACGATGATGAGGAGGATGAGTAAATGACAGATAAGGAAATATTGAAACTTGACGACATAGCTGTGAGCTACGGCAACATCAAAGCACTCAAGGGTGTCTCGATGTCTGTCAAGGAAGGCGAAATGATTGCCCTCATTGGCGCGAACGGTGCTGGTAAAAGTACACTCCTAAAGGCGATTGTCGGGCAGGAAATGCTAGAAAGAGGTTCTGTCTACTTCGACGGAGAACTGTTGTATTCAGTGAAGGACAAACACTACCACGGCATTCCTACATACAATGTTGTAAAGAAGGGTATTGCCCTTGTTCCGGAAGGAAGACGAGTATTTGCCGACCTCACTGTCGAAGAGAATCTCGATATGGGGGCATTCCTCCTCAAGGATGAAGCTTTAATCAAGAGAAAGAAGGAGGAGATGTTCGCATTCTTCCCCATCCTTGGAGAGAGGCGTAAGCAGAAGTCACGCTCCCTCTCTGGCGGTGAGCAGCAGATGCTTGCTGTCGCACGTGCACTCATGATCAGCCCGAGGCTACTTCTTCTCGACGAGCCGGGTCTGGGACTCGCGCCGCTTATCGTTCAGGAAATCTTCAATAAGCTCAAACTCATCAACAAGGAAGACAAGGTAACTGTCTTTGTTGTCGAACAGAACGCAAGACTTGCCCTCAAGAGCAGTGACGACGGCTACGTTATGGAGAACGGTGTTGTAGTCCTCCACGATGACTCGAAGTCGCTTTTGAACAACTCAAAGGTAAGAGAAGCGTACCTCGGCGAATAATTGTATTTGCCTCATGGCACTCAATGCGCTAACATTGACAGTAGGAGACTAAAAATGATTATTGAAAGAAGAATGACTAAGAATCCTGTGACATGTTCACCAGATATGTCCATACAGGATGCTTCGGATCTCATAAAGAAGGAACATGTCCACCGCCTTCCCGTTCTCGATAAAACAGGTAAGCTCGTCGGTGTCATATCTGAAAAGGATATTCTCAAGGCTGCGCCAAGTCCTGCAAGTACCCTCAGTGCCTACGAGACCAATTATCTCTTGAGTAAGCTTACAGTGAAGAAGATTATGTCCCGCAACCCTGTGACAATCACAAAGGACACGACAGTCGAGGATGCAGCAATGCTCATGATTGACCAGGACCTTTCGTGCCTCCCGGTTCTTGAGGAAGGTAAACTTGTAGGTATTGTCAGTAAGTCAGACCTATTCAAGATGCTTGTCGAATCCTTCGGCGCAAGAGTTAGCGGCACAACGCTTACCTTCCTTGTACAGGACAGAAAGGGAATACTAGCCGAGATAATGGGTAAGATAAGCGAAAAGCAGCTTGATCTTGTCACATGCTCGTGTTTTGCAGGAACAGAGCCTGGAAACAGATTTATCTATATCAAGGTTGCAGGTGTCAAATCTAGTGAACTTGTGGATATCGTAAAGCCGTATGCCATTGAAGTAATGGATGTTAAGGAGTCAACGCTATGAAGAAGGCGCTTCTTGTTATTCTTTCCATCCTCCTTCTTGCCTCCTGTGTATCAACAAACACAACAACTTATGTTGTCGCAGAGCCCGTTCCGAGTTATACCGACTGGGCATGGCTCAAGAGCATAAAGAATGTAATCTATGTAGAGCTTGAGGCCAATGCGACAACAGGATATGAATGGTATGCTGTCATCGATGGCGATAGTATAGTCGAAAGAGACAGCGAATACATCGCACCCGAGGAGACCGGCATGGTCGGAGTTCCCGGCGAATGGGATGCTGAATTCAAGGCTGTCTGCGACGGCGAAAGCATAATCACATTCGTCTACTCAAGACCTTGGGACCCAACAGATATAGCGGAGACGATTGTCATTTCCGTCATTGTCGAAGACGGTGTGATTACCAGCGTTGAAGAATTAATCTGAGTTTGAGGGCGGGCGTTGTTTCCGCCCTTTTAAATTCCCTCTTGTTTCTTTCCGTAGAGGGCGGTGTATCAGAATTACAGAAGGTATGCCATATATACCGGGAGGTATATAACCCCGTCATTCTCCTTGTAATCTTCCGTATGGATGACATATGGAATATAGAGGACCTCGGCGTATTTACTTCTGAACTTATTGAGTGATGAGAGCGTGTAATTCTTCCCCGATTTGACTTCTATCGGCGAAATGTTATGCCTACTGCTGATTCTGCTCTTTGCTGTAAGAAAGTCTATCTCCATTCGTGAAGAGGCGTCATCACGCGAGGAATTTGCGTAGAAATACAGCTTGTGCCCTCCTGCCGTCAGCATTTGAGCCACGGCGTTTTCCATAATCATCCCGAGATTGACTTCAAGCTTGTCAAATAGTATTTTTCTGTAAATCTGTTCGCTTACAATCGCTTTCTCGTCAAAGATGTGAGAGAGGAGGAGGCCGGTATCGAGAAGGTAACACTTTAAGAGGGTTCTCTCCCTATTCAGGTTTAATCCGATATTCGGCTCTGTTGTGTTAAAGCATGGGTTAATAATCATGGCATCAGTGAGCCAGAACACAGCATCCTGGTAATCGTCGAATGATGCTCCTTTCTCTATCTGTGACAACTTGAAGTGCCTGTTCTGGTTTTTCAATTGGGAAGGAATCTCGTCGAATACGGCCTCTGTTTTAATCGCATAATTTCCTGAATGTTTCCTTATATCCTCTCGGTAGAGTTTCAATATTCTTCTTTTCACCCTGTCTACCGAGGAAAAGTCCTTCTCTGTTTTGTTGAAATATGCGTCAACGGCCTGAGGCATTCCGCCTACAATAAGATATTGCCTGAAGAGATCCATTGCCTTCCGGTGCAATGCTTGCCCGAGAGGCTGCTTCTTTTCAAACGACGAACGGATGAGCGAAAGCATCTCTTCGTACCCGCCTGCGGTAAGGAACTCCTCAAAATCCATCGGATACATATTCAAAGAATCTTCCTCCGACGGAATAAGGATGTCTTTCACATGCTCCTTTATAGAGATGAGAGAGCCTGTTTCTATATAGTCATACCGTCCATCCTGTACAAGATATTTTATTGCACTTCTTGCCCTGGGAAAAAGCTGAACCTCATCAAGTATTATGAGTGACTCACGTTCATGAAGCGTTACGTTGAAGTAAGCAGTCAGTTTTAAGAAGAATGTGTCGAGGTCATCCAAATAATGCTTGAAAAGATCCTTGATATCATCGGCGACCTTATTGAAATCAAGAAGGATATATGATTTGTATTCTTTTCTTGCAAATTCTTCTACTATATAGCTTTTCCCGACTCTCCTTGCCCCCTGTATAAGAAGGGCAGTCTGTCCTTTATTAGTGTTTTTCCAAGTTAGGAGTGAAGAGTATATCTTTCGTTTCATACCTTATGGTAAAACACAAATCGAGAAATATAAATAGTGCATTCTGCCACAAATCAAGATTTTCCAAATAGAGTTTTTGCCATAAATCAAGATTTTTTGCACTGTTCATAATACCTCGGTCTGCAGTGTATTCATAATCTTTCCGCTTTTCGGGGAAGCATAGGCGTAATCCTGAACTCTCTGCATATTAAGTTGAGGGAGAATATGCCTGAAGCTGTGTAGAACTTCCTTGTAGTAGTCAAACGGGAGCTTATCCTTATATCTCAAAAGCTCAATCAGCATGCGTTCTCTGCTGTAAATGCGGATTGGATATCCCTTGTAGTCGATGTTCTGTGCCCCCGGCTCGAAAAAGCTCGATGGAGCGAAATATTGTCTGATATTGTCGCCGTGAATCTTTGAAGCATTACGGTCAGTAGCCAGGTCGTACTCATCCGGAATCACATCGGTAAGACCATATATATACCTGAACTTCCAGAATTATCGGCTCAATCACATTTCCTGTGGGATTTCTCATTCCTGACATAGGTCTTTCTACTCTGGTCCATAATCTTTAAGAAGAAGTAATCATCATCAGGATAGCCAT
>CAVJEL010000058.1:0-11686 GCA_963648635.1 Ruminococcus intestinalis | reverse complement strand
TTTCGCTTGTATTCATCTTCGCAAAGTTGAAGTGTAATACCGGATACTTCTCAAAAGAGTAATCAGTACTATCGATGTATAAGCCTTTGAAGAGGTCTCGCTTGCCCTCAAAGAGAGCTTCCAGGGTTGAACACATAAGGCTCTTGCCGTAGCGGCGAGGGCGGGAGATAAAGTAATAATAGTTTATTCTATCATTTACAAGATTACAAATGTACTCAGTCTTATCGACATAAATACAGTCATTACTTCTGACTTCTTCAAATGATGGATTAGATACCGCTATGCTCTTCATACCCATATGTTACAACGATTTTTCTCTTTTCACCAATAGAATATCGAGAGTATCTGCAACCTAATTGGGGCTACTCATATTCTATTTCTAAGAAACAGCATTCAAAACCCCTATATGGCATGGTGTGTCATTGTTTCTGCTGGCTGAATTTGCATCATAAAAAAGGACCTCACTTCCTTATTAGGAAATGTAAGAGTAATGGCAAAGTTGCTTCCTTCTTTAATTGTAAGATAGCCGGTATAGTACATGAGAGGGAGTATCTGGAAAGGCTTAAAGTTCTTTGATGTCATATTCGAGTAAGCGAATGAGTTGATTGTGCTCCATCCTATCTTCAAGTCTTCCATGATGATTTTCTCAAGATGATAGTCTTTAACAAGTTTTACAGCGAGGGTGCTCACTCCTGTATTCTCCCAATAAGGCTCGAAGTAGCAGCCGTTGTTAAAAAACTTGCCTACAGATACCGGGTTATATACCTTCACTGTGTTCTCATCCGAGAAGCGGTAGCCGTCGTAGTAATCGCGGATGTCAGAGATGAATTCCCCTCTTGTCACATATTCTCTGTCGTCCCTCGTTATGTATTCATCAATATACTCAGAGAAGTTTGACTCGAGTTCTTCTTCGGTGTACCCGAATGCAGAGGCATAATCGGGGTCAAAGGTGAGGTCGTTAAGGTTATTCATGCCACTAAAGATGGACATGTTGACGTACTTCTTTATTCCTGTAAGGAAGAAGAACCTTATCTTCTCGCTTCTATTCTTTATTATTGAATAGAATACGCCAAGCGTTCTGTTTATTTCTTCTGCCAGTTCTATGTTCTTGTATGTATTGATGATTGGTGTGTCGTAATCATCAATAAGAATTACAACTTTCTTATCTACTTTGTACAATAAAGAATGTAGCATTGTCGTAGGTTCATCCTTTTCCAGAATATAGCCGTTTCTTTCTGCTTCATCGTAAGTTGCTGTCTGAAAATCAGCAATAAAGGATTCATAGTTTGTTGTATCAAACCTACCAAAATTGAAATGGAGCACAGGGTACTTCTCAAAGGAATAATCCGTGCTGTCGATGTATAAGCCTTTGAAGAGCTCCCGCTTACCCTCAAACAGAGCCTGCAGCGTCGAGCACATAAGACTTTTGCCGAAGTTGTGTGGTCGTGCGATGGAATAGTAGCTGGAGGACCAATCATTTACAAGTTTATAAATGTATTCTGTCTTGTCGACATAGATATAATCGCCTCTTGTTCTGAGTTCCTCAAATGACATTGAATTTACGTTTATCTCTTTCATACACCTATTATGAAGCAGTTTATTTCAATCCTCTATACACGTTTCGGGACAAACACCGATTTGTGGGGGAATAGAATGAGTTTGTCGCTACTTATGTTTCCTTCTTTCTGTCATTTTACATGAGTGCTTCTATATCAGATGGAGGAGTTGGAATATCTCCACCTGAGGTCTCAGCAGCATGAAGAACACCAATCCCGGCTCCGGATTTTATTCTGCACAATGATGAGGGTAGATTTGATATGATAAGAGTAGCGTAGGTTTCTGTAGAAACACCTTCGCTCTTCTCCTCGCTACAAGGCACAATCTATCAGAAAACCTCAGTGAGAACAGAGGAGTCCGTTATGAAATTGTGATATTGTGCCTAATTAATATTGAGTATGTTCATGACGACGTTTGTCATGATTTCCTTCTCTTCAGGCTTGGATTCGGCAATAAGAAGGGTAAGTGCAACCAACGTACCGTTATTTATCGTCCTCCTGCCGTCTGCTCGCCTGAGGATTCCATTCTTCTGTAAGAATGTCAGGAATAGAGTTGCGGCTATCCTCTTGCATCCGTCATTGAAAGGATGATCCTTCACAAGGAAGTACAACAGATTTGCGGCCTTTTCTTCCGTTGTCGGGTAAACCTCTTCTCCGAAGACACTTTGATATACACTGCCGAGTATGGCATCGAGTTTTCCTTCTTCCTTTTCCGTCCCGAAGATTTGAGATTCCGACGCGAATTTCATATCTTTTATGATGGCATAGCATTCTTCGAGTGTAAGCTTCTTATATTCCTTGCTTCCCGCCGGCTTTGTCACTCTCTGGTGGTCATAGTTATCAAGGAGCTCGAGTGCACTGGTGTAGGAATTAATCACCCCGAGCATCTCATCCGTCTCCATATCGGTAAGGTGGGCAATAATTCTGGACTCAATCTCAACAGTTTTGTTAAGAGCTTCAAGCCTCTTCTGGTTCAGTGCATAACCCTGAAGAATATATTCCTTCAATATCTTATTTGCCCATTGTCTAAACTCAGTACCTCTCTGTGATTTCACCCTATAACCAACCGAGATGATTACATCAAGGTTGTAGTATAACACGCTATGAGTTTGGGTCTTTCCCTTCTGTGCTCCATGAGGAGTGGTTGTAAAGAAATCCTTGACGACCAGTTCTTTCTGAAGCTCTTTTTCCCTAAAACAGTTGCCGATATGGAGGCTTATGTTCTGTTTTGTTGTAGAGAAGAGCTGGGCCATCTCATTCTGGTTAAGCCATACAGTGTCAGAATCAACCTTTACAGGAATGCTAACAGTTTTATCTTTTGTCTCGAAAATTGTAATCTCATTTATCATATTTATATTGTGTCAAATCGAATGATAGAAGGCAATTAATTTCAGCGATATGAAGAAATAAATATGGTTTTTCGAGAGATTCTTTTAATTTTCTATTACATCTCGGGACAAACAGATTGCAGCTGGTTTATTTCCCCATAAAATGGAGGGAATAATCTGCTACTTTTCTCCAATTTGAGTTTGCTACTCGGCTGTCAAATGTTTAGAATTACGGGTATGAAAGATTTTCTTACACTTGTACAAAAGAGGCATTCGGTTCGTTCCTATACGGAAAGAAAAGTTGAGAAAGAAAAGATAGACCTTATTCTTGAGGCGGGGCGTCTTGCTCCGACAGGATGCAACCGTCAGGGGGAGAAGCTTATTGTTGTATCATCCGACGAGGGGCTTGAAAAGCTGGGGAAAGCAGCAAAGACCTACGGAGCACCACTGGCAATTGTAGTTGCCATGAAAAGGGACGGCTCATGGGTGAGACCGTATGACGGGAAGAACCTTATCGACATCGATGCATCAATTATCACGGACCACATGATGATGGAGGCGACAGACCTTGAGCTCGGAAGCTGCTGGGTATGTAACTTTCAGAGTGATAAACTCGTAAGTGAACTCTCTGTTGACGATGACTATGTTCCAGTCAATATCCTCCTCGTCGGATACGAGAAGGACGACAAAGAGACAAAGAAGATCAGAAAGGCTATAAGCGAGGTTGTCGAGTATAGATAATGCAGACGATTGAAGAAGCATTTACGCGCCTCTCTTCCTCTCCCTTCCGCTCGCGCTTCCATCTTTCAGAGAAGGATAAGGAGTACATATCACAAAAGGGGATAGAAACTATCGAGCACCATGCAGAGGACTTCATCCGTACCCGCATTGCCCCGTCATATATCCCGAACGACGGGAAACAGACTCCGATGCGCGGACACCCAGTCTTCGTCGCTCAGCATGCATGTGCGGTGTGCTGCAGAGGATGCCTCGAGAAGTGGTATCGTGTGCCGAAGAATATAGAGCTGACGGAGGATCAGCAGAAGAGGCTTGTGAAGCTTTTGATGTGCTGGATAAAAAAGGAAATGGAGTAGTATCATCGGCTCTAACAGAAAAGCTCCTTTGGCGTATATACCAACGTCATTAAGATACTCCATTTGAATTACGTTATACATAAACCATGTCGTGCGGCATGGTTTTTTTGTCACACTTCTTGAGTGAATTGCGTATACACTTAAAGAAGGAGAAAACAATGGACAGAGATTTAATTGAAAAGGCAAAAGAAGCAAAGGATGTGGATGCTCTCATTAGACTTGCCTCAGAAAACGGTGTTGATTTAAGCCGCTGTAAGGCCGAAAGGTATTTTGCCTCGCTTAAAAGAGAGGATCCACTCGCGGATGACGAACTCGATAGTGTTGCTGGAGGTGGAGACGACTGTGGCCATAAAGAGGTCAAGGTTACCGTTCCCGAGAGAAAACGTAAACGCCTGCATTAGTTCAGAGCTTCTATTCTTCCTGTTCCAAGCGTTAAATTCACCCATGCAACTATGTTTTGTTAAGTAAATAAACACTCTCTACGGGTGTTTTTTACGGGACACGTTTGTCTCTATTTCCGAAGAGGGAAATGTAGGGTGAGAACGCTGTCATGAGCGCATAATGCCGATAACTGACACGTTCTATCGTCTGTAACTGCGTAAAGTTATCCCGACGAGAGGACTAGTGCGGAAAAACAGTGAAAAAGTATGTCTTATAATAGGACATCTATATATCGATATATACCAATTCTTTGGTAATAAATAGGACATATAAGTATATTGTGTCCTATAACGGGGCCGGGGCCTTTACAGAATGAATTTCTCATGAGAGACTATACTCGAGCTCGTATCTCTCCGGAGAGAAGGAGGGATTAGGGGGAAAGGCATTTCGCTCAATGTAAATCTGGGACAATGCATTCAACTTATTCCTTTGTGGATTTTGCCGACTTACGGTAAATCGCTAATGACGCCACAAGGTGGCAAAGGATGCATAATGCCGTTTGAACTTCAAGGTTATTATGACGACGTGGTAAAGGCGAAGCTTCAACTCACCGATGAGAGGAAGTTTCACGAGAACGGTGAGTATGTCACACTTTACAAATTGCAGCAGAAGTGCCTCGAGAAAGGGTATTCGGTTGAAACATTCCTGAAACAAATCGAGGTGTTCATCCTCGGAGAATGCTACAGGGATGTGGAAATCTCCTATGAAGATATCACAAGTGCTGTGATGGCGATAAAGGCCGAAGTGAAGATGAGCATGCGAGAACTAACGAGGAGGCTCGGAATGGAAAGGGGCAATGTCTATAAGCTTCTGAAGTACAGAGCAAAGACCCAGAAGTCCTGCGCACTCACATTCATCATCAAACTGGCCCATGCGCTGGGTGTGATGCCGTCTTACATTTTCGAAAAGGCAAGGATGATCCAAAAAGAGAGGGAAGGTAAGAAGAAGGATATATCCGAATGAACAAGAGGAGGGGATAACTCCCCTCCATCCGTCTTTCTCAAATGTCTTTGTAAATCCCCGCTCGTATGAGTAGAATAAAGGGAGGAGTGACTACAAAGTGACAGAGAGAGAATTGGAAGAAAGAACAGCCTCGATGATAAGAGAGTGCGATGTGGACGGTGCACTCGTGAGAGCATATGCATCATATTTACTCTTCAACTATGATGAGCTTGAGAAGCCGACGATGCTTTTTCAGCGTAATGAGCCGGAGGACCGTCTCTGCTTCCAGATGAGAGTCCCGACTCCCGAGGAGAGTGCATTACTCAGGAGAATAGAAGAAGCGAAGAAGAAGGAGACCTTTTCAGATACTCTTCTCCGCCTTATGAGGGAAAAGGGAAAAACGGCTCCCGAGCTATATAGAGCGGCCGGTGTCGACTCAAGGCACTTTTCAAAGATAAACAGCAACAGGGACTATAAGCCCTCGAAGGAGACTGTGTGTGCATTTGCAATTGCGCTCAATCTTACCCTCACTGAGGCTGAAGAACTATTGGGGAAGGCCGGATTTGCTTTCTCATCCTCCAGTCTATTCGATGTGACAGTATCATTCTTCCTTGAGAAGCGCTGTTACGACAGAAAGAAGATTGACCTAATCATGGAGAAGATGGGCATTCAATTGATGCCACAGAATTTCTAAATATCGCCTGACGGGCGACCTAAAACAAAGTACACCCCACTATACTGACTACTGTGTTTGTAAGGAGGGGGTTTCTTTGCATAGTAGAGAATTCATAAGGACGGGAAAAACAGCGATTGCTGTTCTTTCCTTTATACTTTTCTTTGTTATGCCACTCGAGGAAGATAGGGTTGTCAACATTTACCTTTCGTCTTCGGCCTCGACAATCTTCCGCCCTATCTCAAGTGAGCGGTGAGGATTGGTAATCAGAATATAGCGATGCCGGGAAAAGGAAGAAAGAGTACATAAGAAATTACCGCAACACCTCCGTTATGGTGATATGATTTAACCGTTGATGAGGGATAACACATGGACAAGAATGACAATAAGTTTATTTTTAGAGACACACTCAGGAGAATAGAAGATAACCATACGCTCTCAACCTCTGTTGCTGACTCAATCAAGAAGGAAAAACTTATCCTTGAAGGTGACGAGTATTCTCCTTCTTTTGATATTAACTACCCAGAAAAGGCCCGGGTTGTAGTATCTGGTAAACGTACATTCGAGGCTGCGGTAGGCTACAAGGGTATGAAGACAGCAGTGCTTAATTTTGCTTCTGCAGTCTCACCCGGAGGAGGCGTGGTCGGGGGCTCATTTGCTCAGGAGGAGAGTATCTGCCGCTGTTCAACACTCTATCCATGCCTTAAGACGGATTATCTATGGAACAATTATTACACGCCTCATCGTAACGCATTCGATAGGCGCAACACCGACGACACGATTTACACACCCGGGGTAATCGTTTTCAAGCAGGATGAACTATATCCGGTGATAATGGATGAGAAGTATTGGTTCAATGTAAATGTCATAACAACAGCGGCGCCTGATCTCAGATGGCCGAAATATCCTGGTGAAAGAGGATGTGTCAACCTCGGTGATGAAGAGCTGAGAGAATTGCACATAAAAAGAGCAAAGCGGATTCTATCGATTGCGGCAGGGGAGGGTAACGAAGTCGTTGTACTTGGTGCTTTCGGCTGCGGGGCATTCCATAACCCGCCAAAAGTTGTTGCCGAGGCATACAAGAAAGTTATTGACGAGAACTTCCTCTATAAGTTCAAGGTTATCGAGTTCGCTGTCTACACCAATCCCTTCGGTGACGATAACGGCAACCTTTCTGTTTTCTCCGAAGTGTTGGGTAATCATTAGGACGCAACTCTTCGAATGTCTGATGCTTCATTTCTGAACTTACATATCGAACAGAGTGCTGGATAATCATATGTACATCAGCGGTAAAGCAACAAGGTCCTCATCAGGAGGGCATTGTATCTATAGAACAGAGAATTGCGCCGGTGTCCCGCTTCTTCTCTGGGGTTCTGTTCAAGACGTGATTTGTGGCGTTTTATCAGGGAGGAGAGGTTTCCTCATCATCCTCTCAACATGATAAAGGATACCATTGGCTTCTGCCGGCATATTTATTGTGCTATCAAGCTTTTAGTGATTAACTTCGGTCATTTGAGGAGATTAACTTCGGTTATTTGTGAAGATGCGCGCCTTTTTGTCTGTGGCTGTAAGCAACATTATTGAAAATAGTGACGTCAAATGTGCTTCTATCTGGTTGTTTCTGCAAACAGCCTAAAAAACAGCCTAAAAAACAGCCTAAAAAACAGCCTAAAACTCCTAGAATAATTTCTCGTATAGTAAAGAAAAAAAGGTTGAAGCAATGAGCAGAAAAGTGATTGGAGTTTATCTTTGTTAAGCACGATATCTCCAAGAAGCCGCTCTGAAAAGATTTTGACCTAAACCGAAGTAAGGATTGAACTGGATGGCAAGTCTGAAAAACTCGGTTTGGTGCAGCTAATGGGAGACATTGTGTTGGTGATAGTTAGTTCTTTGCTGTCAGAGATATTATCTCAAGACTCCAATAAACCTTTCTCCACCGTTGAGAAGAATAAAGTTTTATTCTAATGGTTTCCAACTACTTCTCCTCGTTCTCTATCCTATAATGGAAGAACAGCAGTTGTTGTAAATCAATTGTTGCCTGTTACTACATCTGTGTGATAGTTTCCTTTGTAGTGGTAGATCTGCCTTGTTCCACTATGGTCAGGTTTCGATTCAGCAATTATCCTTCTTCAATTACCTCTCTTATGAATGCGAATTGTATCACCACGTGGTGATACAAATCAGAGAATTAAAGTAACACCTTAAAATATAACAAGTTACGGCAGTGCGCAACATAAGAAATGGCAAAAATTCCAATTATGCGCAGGTATACAGATGGCAGAAAACCCAATTATGCGCAGGTATAAGCGACTTTAAGTTGTACTGTGGTCTGACAGAATACAGATTCTAAGTTATCCCGGGCCTGACCGCTCAGTGACGCCAGAGGCACTCCAGTCGTATCATGTAATAGGAAGAAGATATCGTAATAGACATATCGGTGATTATCTGAAGGAGCTTCATCTGACAGAAGGTAGAAATACCGGATTTAGAAAGACCTGTTTCTTATTTTCATCAAGTGAATGCAATGTAGGCTAAGGAGTGGCCCTAAATTGTCATTTGTTCGCTTTTCTATAATTTTGTAGCAAGCACCACTTTTATAGGACACCATGTGTGACGGATATTTCTTGAAGAAAAGCCCCCAGACTGTCTACTCAAAGTAGAGTTCCTAATCTTATAATGAGAAAAAAAGATATGAAAAAGACATTGCTACTCATTTGGGCGTTGTTAACACTGCTGATAATTGCTTCATGTAATCCAGAGGCAAAATGCGTGCACACCTGGGGTGAGTGGACTGAATCAAAGTCCGCAACTTGTACAGAAGACGGATTAGAAATAAGAAAATGCACAATATGTGGAGTTCAGGATGAAGAAACCCAGGTTATAAAGGCTTTGGGCCATTTATTAAGCGAGAGTGGCATTGTAGTAAATGAAGCAACCTGTGGAACAGAAGGAGAGGAGACCTATTTGTGCACAAGAGATAACTGTGACTATAAGGAAACAAAGGTCTTATCGGCAACAGGCGAGCACAAATACGGGGATTGGATTACTGATGCTGATTCCACAGAAGAAAAAGAAGGGAAGAGACACAGAATCTGCTCCGTATGCAATTACAATGATGAGGAAATAATTCCTCTCAAAGAGCATACATGTATAACTTCTAACAACTATGGTTATGATGAGATAAGTCATTGGAAGAAATGTATAAAGAAGACCTGCCCTAAGAAATTAGAATCTGCTACTCATACTTTTACTGAAACTATCACTAAGAATGCAACATGCTTTGAAAAGGGTTCAAAGACTGTAAAGTGTTTTGTCTGTGGCTATGAGGATACAGAAGAAATCCCAACAACTGACCACAACTATAGTGCTGAAGGCGAAGTCACGACAGAAGCCACATGCACGACGGATGGAGTAAAGACATTCAGGTGTACAACTACAGGATGCACGGCTACCAGGATGGAAACTATACCTGCAAAAGGCCATACATTGGGAGGGTATAAGACAGAGTTAGAAACCTGCACAAAATCTGGAAGCGTATCCAATATCTGTTCAATCTGTGGCCAGGAGTATGATATCTCCATAATTGAAGCCACCGGTCACAGTTGGGGAGCGTGGAGAACAGATATAGCTGGAACATGTACTACACACGCATTATATATTCGTTCCTGTACGAATCGTGATTGCACTGCATTACAATCCGATTACAGTAAATATGGTAACCATCCAGACGGGAAACTTGTCTGGAAAGCAGGAGAAGCAATATCCTTCCTGACAAAGGCCGAAAAGAGAGAATACTGCACTGAATGTAACAGCTACACAGAAAACAAGAAGGATGACTATGACTCGGTTGAAGGGTATTGGATAAGTAACGAATACACTAAGACCGATAATGGCGTTGCCTACGAATGTTATTTTTCGATAGATATGGATGACACCAGAAATGCAGTGATAGAAAAGGTAGTAAAAGAGAGTGATGGAAAAATAAAAGATATTGATTGTATCGAATATACTTATACGTGGGGATTCGACGAGTCAAACCCTACAGTAAGAACAACCTTCATCCTCACTACTGCTGGTGAAAACGATTCTATTACCCTCCAATACTCCATAACTGAAAACAACAATAACGGGACACTGATGCTTACATCAGGGAATGATTCTTTCACATTAACAAGAAAGTCAACAGAACATCACACGGAGCATACTTATGAAGAAGCAGAGAAAAAGGATGAGAACTACCATATCATAAAAACGAACTGTGGTGAGGAATTCCACGAAGTCATCTACAAAGAAGAAAGCCACAAATTTGACAATAACAAAACTTGTATTTTTTGTGGCTATGCCCAGCCGTATGAATTACCAACAAAGATATACTTTGATGAGCCTAATGAAAAAAAACAATACGATCCACCTAAGGTGCAAAACCTTAAAGTCGAGCGTAATGAGCCATTCTATCCGAGAGGTTCATATACCTTTAAAGACGTAGACGGTAACGATTTGGATATTATCGGAATCACAAAATGGGTAACAATTAATAAAGATGGAGAAAAAGTATCATATGGAATATCAATATCCAATGACAACCCGATTAAACTTGAAGATGATATGTCATTGGAGGTGCACTACACATATTCATCTTGGATTGAGCGATGACTCGCGGTCTAAAGGTTGCAGGCTTGCAAGTATTCGCTGGTAGGCTTTTCTCGGAGTTTTCAGATTTTTAATTCTCACAGTTTATTATGCTGTTTCTTTCGGCTTGTGCTGACCTTGCTTTAGAACCGCTGACTCAGCCTCGGATGCCTAGAATATATCAGGATACCCTTTGCAATAATCTCAAGCATCGTTACAAAAGGGTTTCAAGTCTTATGGAGAACATTCATCTGAGTGAATGTAATTTTGAGTATTATGCTTTATTGTGTATTATCCGCTATCTGTGGCTGACAATTGATGAGCTGATAAGTAATGATGTATCGAATTACAGAATACGAGTGTGAGTGATGATTAGACTTCTGATGGAGGGAAAAGAGAATGGGAAGTAAGAAAGGATATTGGACACTGACGAGACTTGTGAAAGTAACTTACTCCGCAAGAGATGATTTCGGTTCTGACGACTATGAGGAGCCGACTACGATGAAGGTGGCGAAGACAAACGCAGACAGGGCGTTGGATGAAGTCAACTCTGATGCTGCTTTCAATGGAATTAGGATTGTGCCTGTTGCTGGTTCGAAATGGGAAGAGGAGGATTTCGAAGAAGCAGACGATGATGACTGAGTTGTCGTCAGGAATGTGGTTTCAAGAAGCAAAGGAGAGGTTTCGCCTCTCCTCTCATCGTTATAAAACTCCATGGTCGTTGAAGCTGTAGTATTCGTCGTCGCTGAATATAATATGGGCCAGAAGATTAATTCCTAATATCTCTCCGACTTCCTTCATCCTAAGTGACACAACCATAAATTTTCACTTTTTGCAGTTTTTCTTGAAAAAAGGTGACCAAATTGGGTGACCAAACTCTTTTGTAGGGTTTTACTGAAAGAAAGGCTATGGCCGATAATTCTTTAGTTCAGCTAAAAATAAATCCCCTGATTACTCAAGGGACAAATTTCGGAGAAGGGGGGATTCGAACCCCCGGACCCGGTATTAGCAGGTCAACTCCTT
>CAVJEL010000057.1:0-12011 GCA_963648635.1 Ruminococcus intestinalis | reverse complement strand
GGGTGGCGCTTTTTATTTAGTTAAAGTATTCACTTGTTATGAAATTATCGATATATTAATGATGGTTGGCATTATTATGCCTTTCACAGCTAATTTAAAAATAAAAGAGAGTTTGTGATGTACAAGATTGTAAGAAAAAAGAATTTGAATCCAACTGTTACACAGATGGAAATCGAAGCGCCACTTGTTGCTAAAAAAGCAAAACCTGGTCAGTTCATCATTCTCCGTGTCGAAGATGATGGTGAAAGAATTCCTTTGACAATTGCAGGCAGCAATCCTGAAGAGGGTACTGTGAAGATTATCTTCCAGATTGTAGGTGCTACAACTGAAAAACTTAACCACAAGGAAGAGGGCGATTATCTTGTTGACTTTGTAGGTCCCCTCGGAGTTGCAACACACACGGAGGGCATCAAGGATGTTTGTATAATCGGAGGTGGTGTGGGATGTGCAATTGCAATGCCGATTGCAGAAGAGTTCCATAAGCTCGGCGCCAACGTTACATCCATCATCGGCTTCAGAAACAAGGACCTTCTCATCTGCGAGGATGAGTTCAAAGCTTCCTCGGACACTCTTGTCGTAATGTCAGATGACGGCTCATACGGCAGACACGGCAACGTAACTGTTCCTCTCAAGGAGATGCTCGACGAAGGCAAGCATTTCGATATGGTTATCGCTATCGGGCCTGTAATCATGATGAAATTCGTTGTTCTTACATGTAAGCCTTACGGTGTACCTGTAACTGTTTCAATGAACCCGATTATGATTGACGGCACAGGTATGTGTGGCGGTTGCAGACTGACACTTACCGAGAACGGTAAGAAGGTTACGAAGTTCGCATGCGTCGACGGTCCTGATTTCAATGGTTATGAAGTTGATTTTGATGAGGCCATGAGTAGAGGAAGAATGTACTCAGACTTCGAACATCATGCTTATGAAGAAGCATGCAATCTTTTTAAGAAAGCTTGAGGAGTTAGAGTATGCCTATTAATCCAAAAAAACATGAAATGCCTACACAGGCACCTGAAGTAAGAGCACATAATTTCAATGAGGTTGCTCTCGGTTATACTCTTGAGACAGCAGTTGAAGAGGCAGAGAGATGTCTCAACTGTAAGAACAGACCTTGTGTACAGGGCTGTCCTGTAAATATTCATATTCCGGAGTTCATCGCACATATAAAGAACAAGGACTTTGAGGGTGCTTATCAGACGATTGCACTCACATCTTCCCTTCCTGCAGTATGTGGAAGAGTATGTCCGCAGGAGACACAGTGTGAGAGTAAGTGTACACTCGGAATCAAAAATGAACCTGTCGGAATCGGAAGACTCGAGCGTTTTGTTGCCGACTGGCATAACAAGAATGTCACAGCAACTCCCGTAGCTCCGGCACCCAACGGCCATAAGGTTGCAGTTGTAGGCTCAGGTCCTTCAGGCCTCACATGTGCAGGAGACCTCGCAAAGAAAGGCTACAAGGTTGCAGTATTCGAAGCACTCCATACAGCTGGCGGTGTTCTTGTCTACGGTATTCCTGAGTTCAGACTTCCAAAATCTATCGTTGCAAAGGAAGTCGAGGGCCTCAAGGCACTTGGTGTCGATATCGACACAAACGTCGTCATCGGAAAGACACTCACAATCGATGAACTTTTCGACATGGGCTATGAGGCGGTATTCGTAGGATCGGGCGCAGGTCTTCCGAACTTCATGAATATCCCGGGCGAATCACTTAAGGGTGTATATTCAGCTAACGAGTTCCTGACACGTTCCAACCTTATGAAGGCTTATAAGGATGATCCCAATACTCCTATAATGAAGGGTGGAAAGGTTGCAGTCGTAGGCGGCGGTAACGTTGCAATGGATGCAGCCCGCACAGCACTCCGTCTTGGAGCAGAACACGTATACATCGTATACAGAAGGTCACTCGAGGAGCTTCCTGCAAGAAAGGAAGAGGTCGAGCATGCAATGGAAGAGGGAATCGACTTCAAGCTATTGAACAACCCTGTCGAAGTTCTCGGCTACAATAATCCTGATAACCCAAGAGACCCGAAGAACGGCTTTGTCACAGGACTCAAGTGCATCAAGATGCAGTTAGGGGAACCTGATGAGAAGGGCAGAAGAAGACCTATCGCAATTCCTGGAAGCGAGTTTGAACTCGATGTAGATACAGTTGTCATCGCAATCGGGACAAGCCCGAATCCGCTTATCAAGAACACGACAAAAGGGCTTGAGGTAAACGCTCACGGTGGAATCATCGTCAACGAGGATGGACTTACAAGTAGGGAAGCTGTCTATGCTGGTGGTGACGCCGTAACAGGTGCTGCAACTGTCATTTCGGCAATGGGTGCAGGTAAGACTGCAGCTAAGGCTATTGACGAGTATCTCAGTAAGAAGTGATTATCAACAATTGCTATTCGAGGGGCGTGGCATCTGTCGCGCCTCTTTCTTTTTCTTCTTAGAGTGTGTCACCTGATTGAGGCAGAAGTATTCTCTGTTTATTTTGTCGACTTCTTCTATCAGGCTATCTCTCTTTGTTCTTATTGTATCGATATCGAGAGAATCGAAATCGGTGAGGAGAGAGTCGAATCCTTTCTCTGCTGCCCAGAGTTCTCCTGCAGCATCGGCATAAACTGTTTTGTTTTCATCATCACGGAAGTTTGAAGTATATAGATTGAGGGAGAGCGACGAGAGGGTGATGAAACTTGTAACGATGTTGATCTGAAGATTGCCGTGGAAGAAGAAGGATATTATTCCCACTGATGATACTGCTGTCAGTATTATATCAAGGATTTTGAAAGTCTGAGCTTTCTTATTCAATCTGCAATATGTTCCCCATTGAAGCCTCGCCGCTTCCCTTACCTCATCCCTGAGGTGGATTATCTGCTCCTTCAACTTTTCTTTGTCGTCCATTCTTGTTTCTCCCCGTACTCTCAGCCTTTTCTCAATGCAATGAGAATTGCATGCGACCGCACTAATGCAAATGGCAGTTTAATTTATGTTGTGACCGATGTCCATAAGTATATTCAAAGGCAACAGCTCTTCCTTTGAGATGGACGGGAAAACGCACTGTAGATTTGTTCGAGCGAATGTATTCTCCTTTTCAGTCATGTATCTCATTTACTGGCTGCAACAAAAATATATAGAAGTATGGTGCCTTTCAAAGCTTGTTCAATTGATTTATTCCTTGCCTTCTTTGACAATGAGAAAGGAGGGTGATGTATTATGATTAAGTTTATTTTTGATGAACAGAAAGCAACCGATGCAACTGCATTCCTGCTGTCACTGAGTGAAAACAAACTGCCATATATGAAGTTGATGAAACTATTGTATATGGCGGAAAGAATATCTCTTTCAGAGTATCACTACTCAATAACTACGGATTCATATTACTTAACGAAGTACGGCCCTGTTGCCAGTGGCATATATGACTGTATAAGCCATTGGGACGACCTTTCTGATAACAGCCCATGGAAGAATGCAATTACCATAAATAAGGAAACATATACAGCAGAGCTCAAAAGAAAAAACTGTGATTTCGGTATGTTGTCCGAGGAAGAGAAGGATATTCTTAAAGCCGTGAACGACGAGCACTGTGAAGAGGACGAGGTTGAACCTTCCGAATATACACAATTTCCCGAAGAAACACGCATATCCCTTTCGATTGAAGATATCATGAAAGGAACGCTGGAAGACAAGAAAGAGAGAGAAGAAGCCTTATCTGATTTGGCACTCTCAGCAAGGTTGCAGTGTATATCATTCAGAAATAGAGGGCTCTGATGGCCAGAGTCCCAACATTCTCTTGTTGGCTCCCTTTTCAAGCGCTTGCGTAAACTGCCAGATTTTCTCCCTTTGTTTCTCATTTTGTAAAAGCATGGCCGAATGATGATTCAATTTTGATGAAAGTTTTATGTATTTTACGGATTGCAAAGTGTAAAAAAGTGACATAATATAATGATGTACCAGTATATTTTATCCTTATTAGGTGGAAAGAATGCTTAAGAAAGTCAGATTCAAAAACTATAAATCATTTACCAGAGAGACGGTTATCTCTCTGGAGAAAACAAGATTTTCAATCCTTGATGATGTAAATACTGATTCGGGACTCCTGAAGGGATGTGCCTTCTATGGGGCTAATGCATCGGGGAAGACTAATGCACTGAATGCCGTTTCTCTTCTTCTTAACCTTCTGTTTTTAAATACCGCTGTGGATGTTTCCTCTCAGATAACAATATTCAATAAGGAGAAGACAGCGTATTTCGAGTATACATTCCAATTTCAGGATGACGAGATCGTCTACTTCTTCGAGGTCGACAGGAATGGATGCTTTATAAAGGAAACGCTGGATTTGAACGGCAGAAGATACCTTACAAGAATATCAAATTCTGCTGAGTCATTTATTACTGAAAATAGAGTATATGGAAGCGAGGATGTCGACGAGCATACTCTTTTCCTCCGTACTATATATTTCAATACGAAATTCGCAGCATTCCCGGCATTGAAAAGATGGTTTGATTTCTTATCAAAATCAATCTTTATCAATCTGGCACAGGGTAGGACTATTGTGTACGGCTTAAGACAAGAGGAGCTACTACTTCCTTCTTATCTTGATTCCCATTCAGATAAAGAAATAAATGAATTTCTAACAACATTCAATTTCCCTTACACTATCAGATACGATAAGGAGGTTGGAGGAGAGTTGAAGAGTCCGTTTGAGTCGAGGCTTTCTTTTATAAGGGAGAATCTTCCTCCAGTAGTTTATTCGATGGAGTCCTACGGTAACCATGTATTGATGGCACTCCTGCCGGCTGTACTCTCTGCCATTGAGAATAACTCGATGTTGATTATAGATGAATTTTCGAGTGGACTGCATAATGAACTGGAAGAGCTGCTTATAAGATACATCTTCAATAATTCCTCATGCCAGCTCTTCTTTGTCTCACATTCAACCAACCTTCTTAAGACAAGTCTTCTCAGGCCTGACCAGATATATTCCGTTGATTTTGATTCAAACGGAAGTTTCCTCAGAAAATTCTCTGACGAACACCCGAGAGAATCACAGAATCTAGAGAAGATGTACCTGGGTGGAGTATTCGGAGGAATTCCTTTATATGAAAAGGCTCAAGACCAATAAGAAGCTTTATCTGATTTGGCCCTCTCCTCGAGGCTGCAGTATATATCGCTCAGGAATAGAGGACTCTGATGGTTAAAGTTCCAGCATTCTCTTAATGCCTTCCTTCTCAAGTACTCCTGTAAACTGTCCGATTTTCACTCCGTTCTTATAGAAGAAGAGGGTCGGGATTGATTCGATACCGAAGGAGGATGCGAAGTCCTCGTTCTCGTCGACGTCGCACTTGCAAATCTTTACGCTGTCGAGCGAAAGGTTCTCGAGAATCTTTCCCTGTGCTTTACATGGGCCACACCATGTAGCATAGAAATCAAGAACTACGGGTTTATCTGAAGAAAGCACTTCCTTCTCAAAGTTGTCTTTTGTTATATGGTAAATCATATTGTACCTCCAGAGATAAGATAACTATGGATATATGAAAGAGGCAAATACTGCCCTTGTGTCCATATTCTCCACGGCAATGATAAAGCTCTCGGTAACAAGTAGGTCTTTCGAATATATGAAGTCCAGCCTTTCCTCGTATTCCCCACTCTCACGTGTGTAGTCGTCGTTCGTTTCGACACTGAAGCGCATCAAGTCGTATGTGTCAATCCAGTTAAGGGAGAGGAGAAGGTCCGAAAAGAGGAAGCTGTGATCTTCTCTGTAGCTCTTATCACTCCAGTCAGTCCAGTCGAGAGAGGATGGAGAAAGTGATGAGAGGAAAAGTATTTTCGCCTTACCTCTTTCCTCTGAAACAGATTCTACAAGGTCTTCTGCCGTTATTTTCTCGAGATTGTCGACAAGCGCTAGTATATCTTCAGTATCTTTGTCTTCAGGAATAACGGGATGGTAGTCCCTGGGGTATAAGGTTATTTCCTTGTTCTCTGTAAGCAGTATCTTCAAGGAGTTATTATCAATCGACGAAAGCACCACACCGTTGAAAATGATTGTTCCGCCTTCAAATGTTACTCCATCGAGATTAATGAGAGAGGCTATCTTTACTTGATTAGATAGGCTTCCCGTAAGAACTATGAATGTAAAATGGTAGTTATCGAGAAGGGCCTTCAGGGAGATAAGTGCGCTATCACTTAAATCCTCCTCGCCGAGAGGAAGAAGAAGCGCGTTGAATGCTGTTACATCGTCTTCGAGTGTGAAGGTGGTGTTTTTGACAGGGTTGTAGTAGAAGGGATAGACGAGCTCCTCAAAATTTTCCGGGTATTCGTTAGTCTTCTTTTTCTCTTCCTCTAGCCTTGCTCTCTCCTTTTCTTCTTCAATTGCCTTGAGTCTTGTTTCTATTGAACTTTTCTCGGGGTATTCGATAATCTCCCTTGCCTCCTGTATTGTGTATGTCTGACAGGAGAAGAGGAGAAGAGAGAGTAGAAGGACGAACAGGGCTTTCTTCATAGCTTTAAGAGTTCTCCGTATTTCTCCATTTCACCCTCTTCGTATTTCTCCTTGCTTGGAAAGACGAATGTTTTTCCGTCGCCGTCGAAGCGTGGGATGACATGGATATGAAGGTGCGGCACTTCCTGCCCTGATGCCGGGCCGTTGTTGATTATGATGTTTGTGCCGTCTGCGCCGAGGACGTCTCTCATCTTCCTGTCGACCTTCTTGGCAACATCAATCATGTGATGGAGAGTCTTGTCATCAATGCTGTCGAATGTGGGCTTAGCCTCTTTCGATATGACAAGTGCGTGGCCCTTGTTTACAGGGGAGAGGTCGAGAATGACGAAGCATAAATCGTCTTCATAGATTTTGACAGAAGGGATTTGATTGTCCCTGATTAATTCAAATACAGTAGCCATAGTTGATATATTACCACCCGATTTATTCTTTTTAAAGCTTTTCTGATACGGAAACGAAGGAAGTAAATAAAAAAATATCAATAGAAAAACTATATAAGTTATTTTTAATTAACAAGATACTTGAACAAAAAAAGCAAAATCCATAATATTTCAAAGTTGGAATTTTTTTAGATATTAAGAGATGTGGTGAATCCACTCTCAATTACGATGAGGTATAAAAATGAAGCACGATCTTCTTGGTATGAGAAACATCGGTATAAGCGCTCACATTGACTCGGGTAAAACAACCCTGTCAGAACGCATTCTCTACTATTGCAACAAGATTCATGCTATCCACGAAGTTCGTGGTAAGGATGGTGTTGGTGCAACAATGGACTCAATGGAGCTCGAGAGAGAGAGGGGAATCACAATTGCATCGGCCGCAACAAACGTTGACTGGAAGGGCCACGAAATCAACATTATCGACACTCCGGGCCACGTTGACTTCACAATCGAGGTCGAAAGGTCTCTCAGAGTCCTTGACGGCGCTATTCTTGTCCTCTGCTCTGTCGGTGGTGTTCAGTCACAGTCAATCACAGTCGACCGCCAGATGAAGAGATACCATGTTCCCCGTATTGCATTTGTCAACAAGTGCGACAGAACAGGAGCTAACCCGTATAAGGTAAAGGATCAGCTTGTCGAAAAGCTCGGTCTCAATGCCGTTTTGATGGAAATCCCAATCGGACTCGAGGATAAGCATGTCGGTGTTGTCGACCTTGTCAACATGAAGGCCAACTACTTTGACGCTGGTCCTGCAGGTGACGGACTCAGAGTCGAGGAAATTCCCGAGGAATTGAGAGAAGAAGCTGAAGAGAAGAGGGAAGCTCTCTTAGATGCTGTCAGCATGTGCACAGGTAACGATGAGCTCATGGAAGCTATGCTCGAGGAAAACGTTCCTGTTGAACTTTTGAAGGAATGTATCAGAAGGGCTACAATCAACCTTGAGCTCTGCCCTGTATTCATGGGTTCAGCACATAAGAACAAGGGTATTCAGCCGCTTCTGGATGGTGTTATCGACTACCTCCCGAATCCGACTGATGTCGAGAACAGGGCACTTGACCTCGATAACAACGAGCAGGAAGTTATTCTCGAGAGTAAGGAAGACGCAAAGCCAGTCATCCTCGCATTCAAGCTTGAGGACGGCCAGTACGGTCAGCTTACATACATCCGTGTATATCAGGGAAGAATCAAGAAGGGCGACACTCTTGTGAATACAAGAAGCCGCAAGAAGTTCCTTGTCGGAAGACTTGTCAAGATGCACGCTTCAACCATGGAAGATATCACAGAGTGCGGATGCGGTGAAATCGCAGCACTCTTCGGTATTGACTGTGCAAGCGGCGACACATTCTGCGACCCGTCACTTAACTACTCTATGACAAGTATGTTCGTCCCGACTCCTGTTATCTCACTTGCTATCACACCTGTTGACAAGAAAGCTGCAGACAACATGGCTAAGGCACTCAACAGATTTACAAAGGAAGACCCAACTTTCCAGACCTATGTTGATCCGGAATCCAACCAGACAATCATCAAGGGTATGGGGGAACTTCATCTTGATGTCTACATCGAAAGAATGAAGAGAGAGTACAAGGCAGAGGTTACAGTCGGTCAGCCTGAGGTTGCATATAGAGAAGCAATCAGCCAGAGAGCAGACTTCAACTACACACATAAGAAGCAGACAGGTGGATCGGGTCAGTATGCACGTGTTGCAGGTTATATTGAGCCCACAGTCCAGACAGATCCTGATGAGCCAGCTCCAGACTACGTATTTGTCGACGAAGTCAAGGGCGGTGCAATCCCGACAGAATACATCCCGTCATGTGACAAGGGCTTCCAGAGCGCAGTCAAGAAGGGGTCTCTTCTCGGCTTCCCAGTCCTCGGCGTCAAGGTATGTGTCAACGATGGCGCATGGCACCCAGTCGACTCTTCAGATATGGCATTCCAGATTGCATCAATCGCTGCATTCAAGGAAGCATATGAAAAGGCTAAGCCTGTCATCCTCGAGCCTATCATGAAGGTTGAGGTTGAAGGCCCAAGCGAGTTCCAGGGAAATATCTTCGGCTCGATTAACCAGCGCCGTGGTATGATTATCTCGTCAACTGAAGATAACAACCAGTGCACAGTCATTGCCGAAGTTCCTCTTGCTGAGATGTTCGGTTACTCAACGGTTCTGAGGTCTCTTACACAGGGTAAGGCAGAGTTCACAATGGAAGTTGCCAAGTACGGCAAGGTTCCTCAGAGTGTCTCTGAAGAGCTCAAGAAGAAGTACGCGGAAAAGAAGAACCAGAAATAAAAAAATAACACATAGCCCTTCGGCTGTGTGTTATACTTCTTTTAAGGAATTACTATGGATTTAAAACAGCTTAATAGTGTAAGCCCTCTCAGGGTTTTTGAAGAATCAATCAATGGTGGTCTCGGAAAGGGCAACCTGGGTGTAATCGTATCGAAGAAAGGTGTCGGAAAGACAGCCTGCCTTGTCCACATCGCAACCGACAAGCTCTTCAAGGGCGAGAACGTAATTCACGTATCTTTCTCCGGCAACGTCGAGCATGTCATCAACTGGTATAAGGAAGTCTACAGAGAGATTGTTGAATCCAATTCTCTTGATGATGCTCAGGATGTCTACAACCAGATTCTCTCCAACAGGGTAGTCATGAACTTCTCACAGGAGCAGGTTCCTATCGAGAGAGTCCTCGATTCCCTTTCATCTCTTATCTCACACGGTGCATTCAAGGCTGATGCCGTTCTCTTTGATGGTTTCAAGCTTACAATTGCAAGTGAAGATGACATTGCCAAGATTAAGGAATTTGCAAAGGCTATGAACATCGAGGTATGGTTTGCAGTTTCTCCTGTACGCCCTGATGTTACATTCGATGAATACGGTGTACCCAATACACTCGAGAAGTACCTTCCTCTCATCGACGTACTTGTCGCACTCAAGTTCGATGACAGCCACGAGAAGGTCAACCTCACAGTTGTAAGAGCTCACGGAGAGAATATCCCGAAGCCGTGTAAGGTTGCACTTGACCCGAAGACAATGCTTATCGCAAAGAAATGACCAAAGCCGGAGAAATCCGGCTATATTTATTAAGGAGGAAAAATGGAGAACTTTTTCATAGGAAAAGATATTAAGGCTGTTCCCGCCGGGGACGGGGTGATGAGGAAGGTCCTTGCCCACAGCGACAATATAATGGTGTGCGAGCTACACTTTGAAAAGGGGGCAGTCGGAAAGCCACATACCCATATTCATGAACAGTGCTCATATATTATAAGCGGTAAGTTCGAGTTCGAAATCGGAGGGAAGAAGATGGTTCTTTCAAAGGGTGACTCGACATACAAAGAAAGCGGAGTTCTTCATGGGGCTGTATGCCTTGAAGAAGGAGTACTCTTAGATATCTTCACCCCGGAGAGAAAGGAATTTCTAGTCTGATTATCTAATTGACGAGGACTACAACTTCTGCCTTGACGGCTTTACCTTCGCCTATGGCATCTAAGCCTTCATTCGTCTTTGCCTTCACGCTTATTCTCGATACATCGAGTGAAAGCAATTCGGAGAGGCTTTTTCTTATATCATTAATATAAGGCGCGAGTTTGAAGTGCTCGAGGGTTATTGTTGCATCAACATTTATGATTTCGGGAGATAGAACATCGAGAATCTTCTTCAATAGCTCTTTGCTGTCGGCGTCCTTCCACTTTTTATCCTCGGGAGGAAAGAAGCCTCCGATGTCGCCTTTAGCCTTCGCCCCGAGAAGAGCGTCGATAAGGGCGTGGAGTAGTACATCGCCGTCAGAATGCGCCTCCTCTCCCTTTGAGCAGGGGAGCACAACACCCCCGAGGTAGAACTTGCGACCTTCCACAAGGCGGTGTATATCATTACCGAATCCGACTCTCATAATCTTCTTTTCCTCTAAGTCTTCTTTATATGTGATTTTCCTGTTCTTTTCGTCGCCTTCGGTTACATAGCATTTTCCGCCGTAAAGGACATAAGGCTCGGCATCGTCCTGAAATGATTCATCGTCCGTCATGTTCTTGTATATCGAAATTATCCTCCGACTCTCGAAAATCTGCGGAGTCTGCACTCTCACAAGCTTATTTCTGTCGACTGATGAAGTGATAAATTGACCATCCACAGTCTTTATTGCGTCAGTAAGTTTCAGCGCAGGAACGGAGCCACCGTATTTAAGCGCATTCTCAAGTACAGATGATATTAACCCCGTAGTCACAAACGGCCGTGCCCCGTCATGAATTGCAACGAGCGAAGATTTTGTTTCTGCCTTATCGAGAAAGAGGATGGCGTTTTTGATTGACTCAGTTCGGCTTGATCCACCTTCTACGTAATTAAGTATTACACCCTCGGGAAGGCTTACATCCTTAAGTGCATTGACAACATCGTCTTTTTCACCCTTGGGGTATGTTACAACAACGTTTCTTAATTCCTTGAAGGTGAGAAATGGAGAGAGGGCGAGGGAAAGTACGCTTTTTCCGTCAATGAGTGCACACTCTTTTTTTATATGGCTGACACTGCCGTTGTTGAACCTTGTGCTCTTACCGGCACAGGTGAGAATTAAATCAAAGCTGTACACTACTTTTAAGGTAAGAGAAGACTATCTTTCTTACCTCCTCCTCGCTCTTTTTTAGCACAGAAGAAGCTTCATCTACAAGCATGATGAGTGCCTTATCATAGAGTTTCTTCTCGACGGAAGGAAGGGCTTTTTTGAGCGAACGACTGTAGAGAGAGGAGATTACACGACAAAGCGAGGATGCTTTCCCTTCCTTTATGAGTGCTGTGTTCCTCTCGACCCTGTGCTTCCATTCTGTCTTCTCTTCCTTCTCGATATTAGCGAGTCCTTTTATGCACGACACCAACTCACTCTTAGGAGTAAGGTGCCTCAGCCCGAGATTTATAGCGTTTTCGACGGGAAGCAGAACTATTGAATCAGTGCTGAGAGAGGAGAGTTTAAGATACTCTTTTCCATTCCTTTCTTCCTTCTTAAGGATAGAGCATAGTCCTATGGAAGGATAGAAAACATCTTCCCCGATTGCAAAGTTATTCGATAATTCTGTATATGACAT
>CAVJEL010000056.1:0-12285 GCA_963648635.1 Ruminococcus intestinalis | reverse complement strand
TTATACTTTTTTCTATAAACCTTAAGATTAAGTCATGCATAAAGAAGTCAACTTAAGGGAAGGCGGCATCTACTCATCCATGATGCTCTTCTCCCTCCCTATGATTCTTTCCTCTCTCTTCCAGCAGGCCTATAATCTTGCCGATACCCTTATTGTCGGGAGATTTCTCGGGCCAGATGCACTTGCCTCCGTCGGAAGCGCCTATGCATTGATGAACTTTATCACATCTCTTCTCATCGGACTCTCGATGGGCTCAGGCGCGCTCTTTTCATATTCCTACGGCAAGGACGATATTCCCCAGCTAAGACGAGACATATATAACAGTAGCATTCTTTTCGCCATTATCGCTGTTGCACTTACGATAGTCTGTTATCTCTTCAGAGACCCGATTCTAGTACTTTTACATACACCTGAGGAAATCTTTGAGGAAGAAAAGGCGTACGTCGAAGTAATATTCACGGGAATCTTCTTCGTTTTTCTATATAACTACTTTTCGTTCCTCCTACGTAGTCGTGGTAACTCGTCCTCACCGCTTTATTTTCTTATCTTCTCGGCACTTTTGAACATAGCTCTTGACCTTTTTTTCATAATATCACTCAAGCGGGGCGTCAAGGGAGCGGCGGAAGCGACGGTAATATCACAAGGGGTGTCGGGGATAGGTGTTGCACTTTACTTCTTCATTACCAACAAGGATCTCATACCTCGGGCGGAAGAGAGAAAATTCGAGAAGGATAGAATAAAGACAATCTTCAAGTATTCCTCCCTCACAAGCATCCAGCAATCCATCATGAACTTCGGTATTCTTATGATACAGGGCCTTGTAAATTCTTTCGGTCCGTCTGTCATGGCAGCCTTTGCAGCCTCCGTCAAAATCGACACCACGGCATATACCCCCAGTCAGGAATTCGGATCTGCCTACTCACTCTTTGTCAGCCAGAACCTCGGGGGCGGAAGAATGGATAGAATCAAGAAAGGTACGAAAGGTGCATTTATCATATCCATCGTTTTCTCCCTTATCATGTCTGCTGTAATATACATCTTTGCCCCATCCCTTATGAAACTCTTTGTCTCTGATAATGAAATATCTGTCATAAAGACGGGAGTCGAATACCTGCGGATAGAAGGTTCATTCTACGTTGGAATCGGTATACTCTTTCTTCTTTACGGCTACTATAGAGGAATAGGACGCCCGGAGTGGAGTATCGTGCTGACAGTTGCATCTCTCGGCACAAGGGTTCTTCTTGCATATACACTCTCCCCGCTTCCCGCTCTCGGGGAGAAGGCGATATGGTGGTCGATTGTAATCGGATGGGCGCTGGCAGATTTAGTCGGACTTGTTGCAATGAAAAAAGTGCAGATAAAAAAGGAGGCATAACTTGCGCTATCAAACACTTCACACACATAACACGTTCTGTGACGGAAAGAACACAGTTAGGGAGATGATAGAGGGGGCCATCTCTCTTGGTTTTGTTTCTATTGGAATATCGAGTCACTGTCATACAGGATACGACTTCGATGTATGCGGTATTAAGGAGGAAAGGGTTGAAGACTACTACTCGACAGTTCTAAGTCTCAAAGAGGAGTACCGGGACAAAATCGATGTCTTTCTCGGCCTCGAAATCGAAAGCAGGGTAAAGGGCGAAAAGAGGCCAGAAATAGACAAGAGGCTCGACTACTCGATAGGATCTGTTCACCTCTTTAGAAATAACGGCAACTTTTACTCTGTCGACAACACCCCCGAGGAATGGAGTGAAGCTCTTTCCTCATTCGGCGGTAATCCCCTCGATTTAATTGAAAACTACCTCTTTGAACTTACAACATTTGCCGAAGACACTCCTTTCGATATTATCGGTCACTATGACCTATACACGAAGTTCAACGAAAAGGAGCACCTCTTTGATGACAATTCCCCGTCATATAAGGCACTCGCACTCAAATATCTCGATAGAATCATGAAGACGGGGAAGATAATCGAAATCAACACCGGAGCTATTTCGAGAGGATGGAGAACAACACCCTACCCGGCATTTTTCCTCCTTGAGAGAATGCACGAAAAAGGCGCGAGGGTCATCGTCAACAGCGACTCACACAGCACCTCAACACTTTGTTATGCCTACGATAGAGCATATAAACTCCTTAAAGAGGCAGGATTCTCAAAAGAGATGATTCTTACTCGTAATGGATGGAAAGAAAGGGCTATCTGACATCATTATTGTTTGTACTGCATTCGTTTCTCTAGTAGAATAATTAGGCGGAGGAAAATATGAAAGAAATTAAACTCGACGGACTGTGGCAGGTAAAAGCAAGGGAAATAGAAGAGAACAAATACGGTATCAGCAGGGATAAAACCTACTCGATGGAAATTCCGGGCGACCTTCATTCTGCCCTCATCGAACAGGGCATAATCCCCGACCCGTACTACGGCAGAAACGAGCTCGATATCCTCTTCCTCTCCCGCGGGGAATGGGAAGTCTCAAGGAACTTTAACTACACACCAAGTGGAAAGAAAGCCTATTTGAGGCTCGAAAAACTTGACACTACGGCTACCCTCTACCTTAACGGTAAGAAGGTATCTGAGCACGACAACATCCACCGCATATACTTTGTAGATATCACCCAATACCTCGAAAAAGGTACAAATACAATTTCGTTCGTTTTCCACTCGGCAGAGAAGGTTGCAGCAGACCGTAACTCCTCCCTTCCATACCCTGTTCCCTGTTCCCTCTACCCAAACGGCTCACCGCACCGTAATCTTGTGAGAAAGACGCAATGTGCTGCAGGATGGGACTGGGGCCCGTGCATCATGGCACTCGGAGTATATGTCACCCCCGTAATTATCGAGAGCGACAGTATCATCCTCAAGGACTTTGCAATAACACTTGAAAAGACAAAAAAGGAGTGGAAGCTCAACTATGAGCTCTATCTCCTCGGCATCGACGACGAAGACGAAAGCGTCATAACGATAAACATACTTAATAAGGACTACTACTTTACAATAAAAGACAGAAAAGGCGACTTTAAAGTAACGGAGACTATATCCATTGACGAATCCGCTGTCGAAAGATGGTGGCCGAACGGCATGGGAAGGCAGAAGCTTTATTCAACCGAGGTGACTCTCGGGGGAATGAAGAAGAAAAGGAAAATAGGCTTCAGGACAATTGAAGTAAAGAACAAAACTACATACGGCGGCAAGGAACTTACAATCTCTGTCAATGGAAAGGATGTTTTCATCAAAGGCTCCAATTGGATTCCGCTTGATGCACTTCCCTCACGGATGACTAAAGAGCGTTATGACTCGATGATGAAGGATGCAAGTGACTCGAATATGAATGCACTCCGCGTCTGGGGAGGCGGATGGTATGAGAAGGAGGAATTCTACGATGCTGCCGACAAGTACGGCATTCTCATATGGCATGATATGATGTTTGCATGCTCGACATATCCCGCTGAAAAGTGGTTTCTCGCGAGCGTCAAGAAGGAGATAGAGGATCAGATAAGACGACTCAAGAGTCGCACATGCATCGCCCTATGGTGCGGTAACAACGAGGACCTGGGTGCACTTGGATGGTACGATGAGACGAAGGAAAATAGGGAGCGCTACCTGAAGGACTACGAAGCACTCAATGACGAGACAGTGGGTAAAACTGTCATGAAAGAGGACAAGACGAGGATATTCTGGCCCTCAAGCCCGTGCGGAGGTCCCGGAGACTACGGCGACAACTGGCACTCTGACGGCAACGGCGACATGCATTTCTGGTCGGTATGGCACGAGGGAAAGGAGTTCGACTTCTACCACACCGTGAAGCCTCGCTTCTGCTCGGAGTTCGGCTACCAGTCATTTCCGTCTCCATATACTGTAAAATCATTCGCCCCAGAGAGCGAGTATTCTCTCCTCTCCCCTGTCATGCTCCACCATCAGAAGAATGACATGGGTAACCAGATTATAATCAACGAATTCAAGCGCACATTCAAGGAGCCGGAGTCTTTTACTGACGGACTCTACCTCTCACTTGTGCAACAGGCACTTGCGATAGAGACCGCCGTAACTTATTGGCGGAGTCTCATGCCCTATTGTATGGGAACAATCATATGGCAGCTCAATGACGTGTGGCCGGTGTCTTCTTGGTCGAGCATAGAGTATTCGGGAAAGTGGAAACCGCTACAATATGCAATCAAGCACTTCTATGCCCCGCTGACGCCACTACTATATAAAGACAACGGGAAATATCATGTAGATGTCATAAACGAGACGGATCAGACGAAGAAAGTAAAGCTCGTAATCACCCAATACTCCTTCAAGGGAGAGAAGCTGGGCGAAGAAATAAAAACTCTCTCTATCGAGCCGCAGAGCGTAGTTAAGATTGAAGAGAAGGAGATAAAGGAGAACAGGTTCCTCTTTGTCAAACTTGAAAGCGGGAAAGTCAGAGAAGAGAGATTCCTTTTCCTCCATAGGCCGAATGAAGAGACGGTGGAGAGAAGCGGAATCAAGATTGAGAATGTGAAAAAAGAGAATGATGTATTTAATATCACACTCTCGGCATCCAACCCCGCATTCTTCGTCGTCCTCGACACCCCACTCTCGGGCCACTTCAGCGACAACTACTTTGCCCTTCTTCCGGGAGACGAAAAGGTTGTTACATTCCGTTCTGAGAGAAAGGACATAAAAGAAGACGAACTCGAGAAAGAGCTCGTCCTCTGGGATATATCAAAAGTATTAGCTTAGTCCCACTTTAAAGGAGAGCACACAAGGTCTAAGTAGAAACAGAGGTCATGTAGTGCTTTCCTCTTTTCTTTTATCTCGTCCCAGTTCTTATTTTCCCCGAGCCACAGGTTTTCGGCGAGTATAAATGCGCGCGGGAATAGCATAAGTTCGGCTTCCCTTCCGCTCTCGATTTTCTCGCACCATAGATTACACTGTGCGCCGAGAACGAGAGCCCTCTCTTCCTTCGGGAGCTCCTTCATCGAGATATCTAAATTGAAGATATCTAGAGGCGTACATATGGAGAGATTACCCTTCTCCCAGTCGTCTCTCGATGGATAGCGGTCAAGGTAGCAGCCCGCTGTTTCAGGGCAGAGTATTACGTTGTGGCCGAGTTTTGTTGCTTTTCTCGCACCCTCAAGTCCTCTCCACGACATTACGACAACACTGTTGTCCTTTAATGGCGCATCAACGACTTCATCCCAGCCTATCGCCCTCTTACCGTATTTAGCCACAATAGCGGAAACACGAGCAGTAAACCAACCCTGTAAGTCATCTACATTTGCGATTCCCTCCCTTTCCATAAGAGCGAGGCACTCCTTGTTGGTTTTCCACTGTTTATGTGGGCACTCATCTCCCCCTATATGTATATACGGGGACGAAAAGATGGACGATAGTGTTCCGAATGCTTTATCGAGGAAGGTCCAGAGCTCTGGAGAGGCCGGGTTCATTACATTTTCGAATACACCGTAGTTATACTGGACATCAATTTTTTCTCCCGTACATCCGAATTCCGGATAAGCGGCAACAAGTGCCTCCGCGTGTCCCGGAGTCTCGATTTCAGGAATTACTGTAATACCTAAAGAGCGTGAATACGCCTCTATCTCTTTTAAGTCTGAAATTGAGTAGAGACCGCCCACACTATGGTTGTTGTCATCGTTATACGGCCTGTAGCAATGCGATGATACACTCTCAAGTTTTTCATATCCTTCAACCGGGAAGCGCCATCCCTGGTCATCTGTAAGATGAAGATGGAAATAGTTGAAGCCGAAGAGCGACATTGCCTTGATTATCCTCTTCAATTCGTCTAAAGGAAAGAAGAACCTTACAGTGTCGATATGAAAACCGCGGTATTTGACAGAGGGCGAATAGAACTCGAATTCACACACTGGAACCTTGTTCTCAAATAGAAGCGAGAGCATCTCCACATAGTTTCTGCCCATCCTCACTTCGTCGTTCCCGACGCCGTATACAACTGTGCCACTGTCGCTTATTACGACCTTGTTGTAATCACATTTCTGAGTCTTTACGCTTTGGGGGCTATCAATAAGCCTCTCCACCTTTACGTTCCGGCTCTTTATAGACGGAACAAGAAGTTTATCTACATAGTACATAGCACCTCTAAAAAGGGCGGACCGAAAGACCCGCCCGATAATCAAATTATTGATTCTTACTTGTCAATATAAGCATACCAAGCTGCGTTGACTGTAGCTGCAGCCTTTTCAACTGTTGTTGTTCCCAGGCCGATTTCAGCAAGAACAGTGTTGATGACTTCGTAAACAGAAGGATCAAGAACGCCGTCGATAACAGGAGTAGCAACTTCGATTCTGTTATACCAGTCAGCTCTCTTTGCAACGAGTGGCTCGAGGTTGTTTTCTTCACAAACCTTAGCAACGTCGATTGTTGTGAGTGACGGGAATGCAGCACCGGTTGTAAGTCTCCATGTCTGTGCATATTCGCCTTCGAGGAACTTGATGAGTTCCCATGCTGCTGCTTCTTCTGCGCTTCCTGACGGGATATCTGCTGCCATAGCCCAACCTGTTCCTACGACTGAAGAGTTGGATTCATGAACGACTTCGCCGTCGAGTGCTGGGAAGTTGATGAGTTCAATATCTGTTTCCTGAGCTTCAGGAGAGAAGAGAGCCTTACCTGTTGATGTGTCTGTCTGGAAAGAAGCACATGCCCAGTCGCCGTCGATATAGAATGCGCTCTTGCCGTTAGCAAAGTCGCCTCTACCTGAACCGTAGGAGATGCTGAGAGTGTTTCTGTTGATTATTCCATCCTTATAGAGGTTGTCGAGAACTGTGAGAGCGGAGACGAACCAGTCATCTTCGAAGTCAATCTCACCGTTAGCAAGTCTAACGTTCCAATCAGCTCCGCCGAATCTTCCGACAAGGAGAGAGAAGAGACAAGACTGCATTACCCAACCGTCCATACAATCCATCTTGATGACTTCGATTCCCTTAGCATTGAGAACAGGAACCATTGCCTTGAGGTCGTCGTAAGTCTTCGGCATTTCAAGTCCGTTTTCTCTCAATACCTTTGTGTTGACGAACATCATTGATGTTGCTGTGATTCCGTTCGGAAGTTCGCCGAGGTAGCCAGCAAGCTGTGGAGCGATAGCTACCGGTGAATAGTCATCAACAAGACCGTCTTTCTCAAGGAACGGAGTAAGGTCTTTCAAGAGTCCCTCTGTGTGGAGAGTCGAGCTTCTGCCACTCGGCCAGCAATACATAACATCAGGAAGATTTCCCTGTGCTGCATATGCTTCTACCTTCTGATGGAAGGGCTCGTTGAAGAGGTCTTCTCTGATAACTTCGATATCTGGATGTTCTTCTGAGAACTTGTTCCAAATCATCTCGATTTCATTTGCGCTGTTAGGTTCTGACATATCGATGTAGTTGAGAACCCTGATTGTTGTCTTTCCGCTTGAAGCTTCTGATGCGCCTGAAGCGAAAACGAGTGTGCATGCCAGTGCGATAACCAGCAGAACTGTTAATTTCTTCATCATTTTCCTCCTTTTGATGAATGAACGGGAAATCCCCTAATTTTTATCCTTTAACTGCTCCTGCAGCGACTCCCTTTGTTATTTCCTTTCTGAAGACCAGATAGAAGATAAGCATCGGTAAGAGTCCGATTACAAGAGAAGCGAAAAGCTTGCCGTAGTCAGTGGAAAGGCTTCCTGCGAAGGACTGGATTCCGACAGGAAGGGACTTGTTGCCCTGACTTGATGTGAGCATGTTAATGAGCATGAACTCATTCCATGTTCCACTTACTGTGAGTATTGCCAGTGTTGTAGCCACAGGCTTTGCCATCGGTACGATGATGGAAGCGAATATCTTCATATATGAAGCGCCGTCGATACGTGCCGACTCGACAAGAGCCATCGGGACACTCTTTATATACTCAGTGCATAGATATACGCCCATCGGGAGTCCTATTCCTATGTAAGGGATGAGAACACCCAGCTTCGTGTCGTAGAGCCCAACCTGGTTGATGACGATGAAGAGCGGAATCATTATTGACTGGAGTGTCATGAGTATTCCGATTATATAGAGGCCGTAGATGACCTTCGTGCACTTCATCTTTATCTTAGCAAATGCAAAGCCACTCATCATGCCGAGTATAAGAACTGCAGCCACAGTGATGAATGTATATATGATACTGTTGATGATGTATGTTCCGAAGTGGCCTCTCTGCCATGCATCACGGTAGTTCTGCCAGAAGAATTCCTTCGGAAACCCGAGCCTGTCCAGCTGATAGCTCTGGCTGGTCTTGAATGAGTTCATGACAAGCCACAAAAGCGGGGCAATTGCAAGGATGGCAAAGAGAACGAGAATGATATACGTAAATATCATACCGACAGTTCTACCTTTACTGTTTGTATCTTTAATCTGACTCATTCCTTACCTCCAAACTTCTTCTCGACATACTTTGTGATACCGATGAATGTGAACGAGATTATACACATCACGATAGATACAGCATTTGCCAGCGGGTAATTCGGTGCCCCTTTGAAGGCTTTGTCATACATGTATATCGAAAGAACGTATGTCTGCTTTGCAGGTCCTCCACTTGTCATGACATATATCAAATCGAAGCTCTTGAGTGAGCCGGAGATGGCAAGAATTGCCGATGTTACGATGACGCCCGAGAGTGCCGGAAGGATTATATACCTCAGTGCCTGGAACTCCGTTGCACCGTCAATCTTTGCTGCCTCGATAACAGAAGTGTCAATCTTCTGCATGTTGGCAAGGAAGATGATAAGGTATGTACCTGTGTACATCCAAAGAATAACGAGGAGAACAGGAATCATAGGATGACTGCTGTTTGAAGGGTTATACGTCGGATTGAATAGCCTTATGATGTCGGGAAGAGCACCATTGGGGGCCGTTATAGCCTGCCACAGTCTTCCGATGACTACGGTCGATATTACACACGGCAGATATATGACTGTCTGGAAGAAGTCCTTTCCCTTAATCATGCCACGGAAGATAAGATAAGCCATGAAGAAGCCGAGAGGAATCTGGCCGAATACAGATATGAACGTAATCCAGAGGTTGTTCTTAAGTGCAAGCCAGAAATACTTGTCAGCGAACATCTCTGCGTAATACTTGAATCCGATAATGTCGAAGTGTCTTCTCTTGGGCCCGAAAAGTGCACCGCCGTTATAGTTGGTTATACTCAAGAACAGTGCAAAGACCGTCGGGAAGGCCATCACGAAGACGTAAATGAGAAAGCCCGGCAGAACAAGTGTCCAATAGGCTATTCTCTCCTCTCTTCTGCTCGAAAGCGATTTGGAAGCCGTCATTGTTTTCCCTCTCCTCTTTGTTTTAGTGAAAAATCCATAACCTCATCCCAGCTCCACCTCTCCGGATCATCCTTCTCCAGGTCAGGTATGGAATAGAGATTGTGTAAATACATAATTGCGGCGCCTTTTGCAGATACCGCTTCATCCCTTGAATTAAATACTAACTCACAATTCGTCTTTTTCAAGATTCCGACAAAGGAAGGAATAAAACTTTCAAGAGTTTTTCTCACCCACTCCTCATCCATAAATGGATTGCCGTGGAGAATAACCTTCTGGAAATCCATGATGGCACAGACGGGAACAAGGGAATGGAAGGTATCGACCATCCAGCTCTTCAAGGCCTCTTTGTCATAAAGCGTCTTTTTCAGAACTTCCAGTTCCAGTCCCGACTGCTCATCGGCCCCGTTATTCCATGTAAGGGACCTGAACTCTCCCGCCCCGTTGTGTGAGCCGTGGTATACAGCACCCTCGATAATGAGCCCCATACCCGTTCCTATTCCTGCAACATAGTCCTTCTTCTGGGCCTCTTCATGGAAATCCGCAATGATGGAGAGCGCGTTTGACGAGAAATCGGCACCGAGAGTCGAGTGCAGGTCAAGCCATGCAGCGCAGTTGGCATCGTTATCTACATAAACAGGATAATCGTATCTCGCTCTGACAAAATCCTTGAACGGAAAACCATCGATTCTGAATGGATAGGAATGAGTTATGTAGCCCTTAGCTGAATCAATCTGTCCCGGGATTGAGAATGATAGTGCAAGTACCGGGATATTGATCTTTTTGTGGGCGAGAAAGGCTTCATCAATTACAGAACAGATAAAGCTTTCAAAGGAGATCTGATTTTGAGCCCCTCTCGTCTCCCACAAAATAGATCCGTCTACTCCCATAATCACCGAGCGGTAGTGTGATGGCTGAAGATCAAATCCGAAAACACAGCCGAAGGCCTTGTTTATTGTCAGCTCGATTGGCTTTCTTCCCCCGAGGGAGCAGGAGTCTTTATGCTCACCTTCATTCACCAGCCCTGCACCTAACAGTGCAGATATTATATTACTGACTGTAGACTTGTTCAGTTTCAAAAGCCGCGAGATGTCCACACGCGATAACCCGTTGTTCTTCCAAATGAGCTGAGCAATCATCGAGATGTTTGCGTTTCTCTGGAACAGGTTGTTGTTAGCAGGCATCTTCCCTCCCTTTTAATTAGTTCTTTCACTGAACAAACTTACCGTAACACCGCTTTTTACATCTGTCAAACTTATTTTTCTTTTTTTTCGCACATGAGGGAAAATCATGTAGAATAAAGACGGAGGAACAAATGAAAAATATACTCTTCGCTGCATCGGAATGCGTGCCGTTTGCAAAGACCGGGGGACTGGCAGACGTGGTCGGAAGCCTCCCAAAGACATTTGACAAAAGAAAATACGACGTAAGGGTCATCCTGCCTCAATACGGTTTTTTAAAGGATGAATATAGAAAAGACCTCAAGAGCGTCTGTTACTTCCAGATGGATAACAGGATATATGTGGGAATCAACGAGCTTGAGTATGATGGAATAACCTACTACTTTGTAGATAACATCCAGTACTTCTCGGGAGATAAACCCTACTACGATTTATTCTCCGACCTCGAGAGATTCGCTTATTTTTCAAAGGCCGTGCTATCTGCACTCCCCCTCATCGGTTTCAGACCCGACATCATCCACTGTCATGACTGGCAGAGCTCGCTCATTCCCGTCTACCTCAACACAATCTTCCAGGGCGACAGGTTCTTCAACGGCATAAGAACAATCATGACAATCCATAACCTACGCTTCCAAGGCTCGTGGAATGTAGGACACCTCAGGTGGATAAGCGCCCTACCCGACTCACTCTTTGAACCGGGGCTATTGGTATCACCATACCAGGATACAAGTATTAAGAAGGATGAATGGAATGCATCAATGCTCCGCGGTGGCCTTGTATTCTCAGACTGGATTACAACTGTCTCCTCATCCTATGCACGTGAAATACAGACACACGAATTCGGTGACGGCCTTGAAGATATCCTGGCATGGAGAAACAACCGCCTCATGGGCATTGTCAACGGCATTGACTACACGCTGTGGAATCCTCAGACAGATAAGAAGATTGAAAACAACTACAGTGTTACCTCATTCATAAAGAACAGGGAAAAGAACAAACTCGCACTGCAGAAGGAACTCGGCTTCAAGGAAGACAAGGATGCATTCATGATTGCAATCGTGAGCCGTCTCACCGACCAGAAGGGTATGTCGCTCATCGACTCCATCATGGATAGAATATGTGACAAGAACATCAACTTTGTCGTACTCGGAACTGGAGACAGCTACTTCGAGAATATGTTCCGCTACTACGAGTCCCGCTACAGAGATAAGGTAAGGGCGAAAATCGAATTCTCCGATGCTCTTTCACACCGCATCTACAGTGCTGCCGATGCATTCCTCGTCCCATCGGCATTCGAACCCTGTGGCCTGACACAGCTTATATCCCTAAAGTATGGTTCCATCCCAATTGTCCACGAGACAGGAGGATTGAGAGATACCGTTGTTCCTTTCGACGAGTTCGAGAACACGGGAACAGGATTGACATTCTTCGACTTCACACCTGAAGTACTTCTTGGGAGAATAAACTACGCTTACTACATCTACACCCAGAAGAAAGAACTCTGGAGAGAGATGCAGAAGAGGGCAATGAAAGCAGACTGGTCCTGGAAGGCATCGTCCCAGCGCTACGCCGAGCTTTACGACTCACTGTGATTAAAGAAAACTGCCATGGAACACAAGAATCTGTGGCAGTTATTTAATTCCCACCATGAATTTGTTGGAACTTGACTCTTTTCAAATCAAAACGGGTGTGTTAAATTGAGAGTACAAGAAGGCGCTGCAAATAAGTGCCCCTTGCTATTCGGTATTGGAAAACATAATACCGCCTAGCTTTTGCGGAGCTTAGGGCGGTATTTATTTTTCGCTTTTCTCTCTTTT
>CAVJEL010000055.1:0-12306 GCA_963648635.1 Ruminococcus intestinalis | reverse complement strand
GGAAATATCAGGAGAAATTAACACTTTTTCAAACTATGTCTCAATTTCTCAAACAACCGATAGGAACTACGAGAACTCCGTCGGTGCGCTTGTAGGCATATTGGCCGACAGCAGTTAATACCATAAGGAATGAGGCCTCTTTCATCTTTGTCGTATCAATTTTGTCCTTCAGTTTCTTGAGATTTGCCGCACCTTTATTAATAAGATCATCGCCTCCAAGTTTAATCTCGATGAGGCCGTAAGAGCCGTTTCTCAAATGAATGACAGCATCACATTCCAGATTCGTGTTGTCTCTATAATGATAAACTGAACCACCAAGACTATCGGCATATACTCTGAGATCTCTTATGCACATTGTTTCAAAAAAGAGTCCGCATGTAGCAAGGTCGTTTATAAGATCATTCGGTCCTACTCCAAGACTTGCCGCGCCAATTGACGGGTCAACAAAATACCGTGTATCGGAAGTCCTTATGATGGACTTCGACCTGAGATTCGGATTCCATGCTGCCATCTCTTCAACTACAAAAATCCTTTTCAGTGCATTTATATAGGACTTTACAGTTTCGTCATCAGCAGAGATATCATTTGCTATTGTGGTGTTGGAAGCCTGGCTACCTAAATTTCTTGCATATGACTGCATCAACTTTTTTACACGTTCTTTGTTTTTTTCTATGCCGTCTGCTTTGTTTATATCAGAATTGACAACACCATCGTAATAATCAAAGGCTTGATTCAAAGCAACTTCGCCAGATAGTCCAAGAGCCAAAGGCCATCCTCCTCGGCAGAGAAGAAACGCAATATCATCCAGCGAGAGAGTATTTTCTCCATCTACATCAGAATTGCCGTTAAAAAGGGCTTTCAAGCTTACTTCGCCGGTGGACTCTCCTGACTCGAAAAGACTCATAGGACGCATAGTCAGCCATGAAAACCTTCCTGTCCCTGAATGTGAAATAAGGGATGTATCAGCAGGAACAGCAGAACCTGTCAGAATAAACTGTCCCATTTTCCCTCTTTGGTCAACTTCATATCTTACAGTGTCCCAGATAGAGGGGGCAAGCTGCCACTCATCTATAAGCCTGGGAGCCTTCCCCTTTAATAATTTTTGAGGGTTAAGCTTTGCCAGTTGTAGATTCTGGTCCTTGGTTAAAGGTTCATCCAAACGCAATACGCTACCAGCTTTTCTTAATGCCGAAGTCGTCTTTCCACACCATTTTGGGCCCTCGATTAAAACTGCTCCCTTACCTTTTAATTTAACATCAAGCAATTCATCTGAAATCCTAGTTCTATACTTCATATGAAAAGTATAATGCTTTTTCGGAGATTTGTAACAATATTTTTCGGTTATTTGTAACAGAATTTTCGGAAATATGTAACGAAATTTTTCGGAAGTTTGTAATTTCTAGGTCAGCTATCATCAGTGTAGTGTACTAGTAGAAGGCAAAAAATGCTCAAATAGTTTGGAAAGAAGACAAAATACACAACGCGGGAAATCTTGAACTCGACTATACTCAATGCTATGAAAAACAAAAGGCTTTTTGTCATATGTGCTGTGTTGATGGTTATTCTGGGCGCAAGTGATGCTCTGAGGGGCATATTCTCCCCGCTCTTTCTATCTTCCTTTGGCTTTTCCGTATCACAGGTTGGGATAATCGTTTCCGCTAGTTACCTTGGAAATCTTGTCTGTCTTATTCTGGGAGGAGTAATACTAGATAGGCTTTCAAGTAAGAAGTCATTTGTAATCTTTGTCTCGGTTCTTGCATTATCTGAGCTACTACTTCTTCTCGGGAGCAATTATGCCTTTATTTTACTTGGCTTTTTCCTCACGCTTGGAATATCTACACTTCTAAATACTACGATTAATCTGGTATCTAGTGAGTTTTCTGCGACTAAGTCCCTTATGTATTTAAATATCCTCTTCTTCCTCCAGGGAATAGGAACAACACTTTCTCAGTTTGTGTTGACGAAGTTCTCCTCATCTCTAAGAGCTTGGAATATGACGCTGATTATATTTGCCTCAATTCTTATTCCTGTTGCCTTTCTTTTTTCAAGAACAGAATTCGGGGGAGAAAAAAAGGATGATGGAGAGAAAGAAGAGAGCAGGGGTAGTAAGAAGACCGACATTACGGCAGTTGTTCTCATTATCCTGTCGCTGGCGTTCTATCTTATTGCTGAGCATGGAGTCACGAACTACATAATGATATATGGAACGGAGTACCTGGCACTTTCCTCATCTTCTGTCGGTAATGCCCTGACACTCTTTTCCCTCGGCATAATGTCGGGGCGTCTATTATTCAGCCCCCTCATAGACAAAGTCGGTGGAAAGAAGATGCTTCTTATCTCACTCTTTACGGCATTTCTCTCCCTATGTGGTGTTTTTATTCTGGACTTTATATACCTCACTCTTCTTGCGGGGCTATCGTCTTCCGTTGTCTATCCGACATTAGTGAACTACGTAAAGAAATACTGCCCTCTGGAAGTTAGAGCAAGAATGACGACACGTGTTGTCAGCATATCGAGTATTGCGGACATACTCTTTAATTTCCTCTTCGGTTTCATCGTCACAGGATGTGGCTACAAGGTATCTGTAGCACTTCTTCCCTTAGCGGCATTCCTTTCCTTTGTCTTCTTTTTTCTCCTCACGAGAAGGTGCGACGGATAAATAGGATATCGTCCTCTAAGCTCTCTGGGGAAGGATTATCCCTTATGAGGGGGATGTTGAGTCTCAGCGCCTTTGCTATATGTGGGTAGCTCTTTGCCATAATGCCCCTCCCGAGTGGCGTATTCTCTCCGTTGAGAGTATCGCTTATGTGCATTGCTGCGAATCTCTCGCCATAGAGGTCGATTATATTGTCGTAGAACTCATATGTGTTCTCGCTTCCCTCGGGGGAAAGAAGAGCAACTGGGTTGAAAACAAGGCTCAGCATGTTTGTTTCAATTGCCGAGAAGAGTCTCTCAATCATATGTGTGTTGTTGATTGTGTCTCCGTATCGTGGTTCTAAGGCAATCTTGACTCCGCTTTCTTCGGCATAGGGAATAAGGTACGTCAGTGTTGATACAAGGCGGTTGAACTTTTCCTCCCTCTCGCTTTCTGTTGCTTCTCCCGTTGTTGTTGTAACAGCAGGGGAAGACAAGAACTTTGCCGTATAGAGCGCTTTTCTGAAGTTATCTATGCTGTACTTCCATTCCTCATCGTTGAGGGTAGATGGATTAATTGAGCATTTCAAAAGAGATATGTCATAGCCTTCTTCCTTTATTTGAGCTATTTTTCGTTGTGTGAGGGAGATGTAATCGGCGCCTAGAGAGAATGTGTGAGGAATATCGAGTTCGATTGTGTCGACATCAAGTGTGTTGAGCCTTGCCCTCAGCATTCGCGGCTCAATCAAGCCCAAATCCTCGGCTTTAAGCCCGACCTTCATTGCGCCTTTTTTGGCTAATTTCATCTTCTGCCTTATATTCAAGCTTGCCTGGAAGTGTGCGGGGGCTTTTTCCTCGCTTTCGGGGTCCATATAGCCCATGAACATCAATTTCTTCTTTTCGTGGCTCTTACGGAATGCGCTGGGGCTTATTCCGAGGAATTGATGGAATACCCTGTTGAACTGGCTAGCACTTGTAAAGCCGCAATTTTCGATTATGTCAGATATGCTTTCATCGGAGTAGGCGAGTGCCTGGAGGGCATTACGTACCCTGATGGACTGTATGTAGTTTACAAAGTTCAGCCCTGCCATCGATTTGAAGATGTGCGAAAGATAGTAGGGGCTTATAGCAAATTCCGCTGCTATCGAATCAAGGGTGAGATTTTCCCTGTAGTGGTTATTTATGTAATCCTGGATGTAGTAGATTTTCTGTTCCTTCGATTCTATCCCTTTGTTCTCACTATAAGAGTTGTAGGGTGCATTTTTGTAGAGGTTACATAAGAATTCCATGAATGACGCATAAAAAGCTATTTCCCATCCGTTCTGCTTGTTTTTCCCGATGATGAAAAGCGAGTTGAGGTTTTCTATTACTTGAGCTTTTATGTCGGGAGGAAAACGGAGAATCGGAACATCGCTATCGAAAATGGAAAGAAGTTTCTTCATTTCATGCTCGAGGCCGCAAATGCCTCCTCCGAGCCTGAAGTCGATAATCAGCCTCCTACATCCTCCGTCAAGCTTGGGATAGACGCTCATATGAAGTGAATTGGGCTTGAGAAGGACTATGTCATTCTGCATCAAGGAATAGTATTTGCTCTCGACAAGGTGTGCGACATTTGTTTCAAGCGGGATGAAGATCTCGTAGAAATCATGGTAGTGCTGCAGATTCATGTTCATGAGGTAATCACGTCTGTCGTAGTCGCACATGATGAACATATCATCTGTGTTCCTGTTGAGTTTTATAAGGTACTTTTCCTTGAAATAAAGCGGGATGTGTGAGTCCTTCATGTTTAATAGATTATACACAATCGCAATAAATGCAATCTTTTTGTTTTATAAGAGCAATTAGAAAGTAGAAAAGCGCCTCTTCTCAAATATACTGTGTAAAACTTGAATAGAGTGGAGTATGCGATGAATTATATGACATTTAATCTCGACCATGGATATCTATCACATTTTCTTGTCTCCGATGTAAGAAAAGAAGAGGTGGAAGCAGATCCTGTTAAAATAGAAAGTGCCCAGAACGTCTGGATTGGAAGCACAGCTGCCTCGAGTCATATTAACCCCATAAGAACAGCTTTTCTCGATAAGGTGAAGAAAAACGGGATAAAGGATGTTGAAGTGGAGGACTTCCAGCCGGGCGGAAAGGTAAAGCTCTTGGGGGAAAGCCTGACTCTGGGCTACCGCGTCCCGTTCGGCGACCCGGTAATCGGACACTCATTCTTCTATTCGACGCCTCTCTGGATAGCACTGACAGCACTCACGATTCTTGAGTCTCCCGATGAGAGAGATATTACTCTCCACGCGGCAGTGAAGGGGGGAATATCACTATACGTCGACGGGGAGGAGAAGATATCATTCCGGCCATATAAGCGTAATGAAAGCATTGAGGAAGATTTTGTACTACACCTTAAAAAGGGAAGAAACGAATTGCACCTCATCATTGATGAATTTGCCGAAAGGGACACTGAGTGCACGGCATCGCTAAGGGTTATTTCGGGCTTTGAAGGGCTTAAGGAAGTACTTCCTTTTGGGAACAGGGACACGGAGAAAATCAAGAGGGTCGAAAGGGCAATGGAGACTCTTGCATTCACGCGCAACAACTATCTTTCGGGTCACATAATGATGATGACAACACCTCCTGAAGAAAATAGCGACTTTGTTCTACATATCAAAGGAGCAACGGAGGAGAATACTTTCTTAAATATATATCACGAAGAGGATGTAGTCTTTAAAAAGGGGGAGAGCACGGCAGACCTTGGTGAAGTCGAAAGCTTCCCTGTGGGATTTTTACGCTTCATTGTTACAACAGAAGTCGAAAACCTGACTATATCTACAGTCCGTACCGTCGAGTCCTTCCCGCTCTCCTTCCTCGATGAACCTTCTCCAACAGTTAAAGAAAGAAAAATGCAAGCCTTTTCATATCTTGCGAAATACGGCGAGCAGAATGCAAACAGGGCTATGGCACTTCTCTTTACAAATGGGGACAAAGAGGAAATCGAGACAATACTCCGACGCCAACTTGACTTTATCAATAAGCGTAGCGACTGCTCGGACTTCTACCTCTCATACTTTCCGTTCATGATCAGGCACTTCTCTGATAGCGGACTTATAAGAAAAGAGACGCTTAGCGATATGAAGAAGTGTATCCTCTCCTTCCGCTATTGGCACGATGAGCCGGGTGACGATGCAATGTGGTTCTACAGCGAAAACCACGCTCTGATGTTCCATGTATGTGAACTTTTATGTGGCGAACTCTACCCTGACGAAGTATTTACAAACAGCAATATGACAGGGCGTGAAAAACAGAATAAGGCAATAGAACTTCTGAGGCCATGGTTTGAGACATTCTTCAAGACGGGATTTACAGAGTGGAATAGCCCCCCGTATCTTCCGATTGATGCTCTTGGCTTTGCTTCCCTCTATGCGCAGACTGAGAACAGCGAGATGAAGGAGTATGCATCACGAGCACTAGATTACATTTTCCGCCTCCTTGCCATAACATCCTTTAATGGCGTATTCAGTACGACAAGCGGGCGCACATACCTCAAGGAGATATTCGGTAACCACTCCAATTGTCCATCGTTTATCAACTGGATTGGATATGCTATCGGAAATGAAAGCCACGCAGGAAAGGGCGTTGTTCCATTCTGCTTCTCAGACTATGAGCCCAAAGCGGAGTATAAGTCGTTGCATACGATAGAGAAAGGAAACGGCCTCTATTGGAAGAGTACACACGGCTACAATGGCTATGCAGATATTACAGTATATAAGACATCGTCATACCTCTTGAGCGCGGCAAATAACTTCTGTCCCGGGAGACGGGGATTCCAGGAAGATGTTGTCCATGCCGTATTCTCTGCTGACGAGCACGTCTTTATTAACCACCCGGGAGAATTTGCACTCTTCGGCTACTCGCGCCCATCCTATTGGGCTGGAAGCGGGACTCTCCCGAGAGTTAACGAGTACAAGGGCTTTGCCTCTGTTATATACCGCGTGAATCCCGACCATCCTGTTGATTTTACTCACGCCTATTTTCCCACCTTCGAGTTCGTGAGAACAGAAGAAAGAGGAGGGTGGTATTTTGCCCTTTCTCATTCGGGGGCCCTTATCGCCATCTATTCATCAAACGGCCTTACTCTCACTCCAGACGGCCCGAACGGAATGAGGGAGCTCGTAACGCCCGGGCGCAATGTCGTGTGGCTCATTAAGTGCAGTGAAATTGATAAGGAGAAGTCGCTTGATGCATTTATCGAGAAAATACTCTCGTCTGAGAAGAAAATCAATTCTTCTTCCCTTTCCTACTCGTTTGACGACCCTGACTACGGCCGTCTTGAAGCAGGATTCGATTTTACCCTCACTCTCAATGGTGTGGAGGAAAAATACAAAGGATACGACCATTACGGGACGATTGAATGGGATAAGTGAAAACGCAAGAAATGCACACTTTTTTATTAAACCAAACAAAAATGAAGTAGAGTGTTACTCTCACGCCCTTATACTGAACTTAACATCAAAAATTGATTAAAGCTTTTTCAGGAGGAAAAAATGAAAAAATTATTATCGCTCGTTTTAATCATGGCTTTACTCACGCTTTCCGTTTTCGCTAACGGACAGAAAGAGTCAAGCGCAGCAACAACAGGCAAATTGACAGTTCTTTTGAGTGAGGAGCCGTCTGAAGCAGATGCACTTTCTCTCACACTTGACAAGTGGGCTCAAGAGACAGGAAACACAGTTGAGAAGATTGTCATCCCTTACGATGATCAGCTCACAAAGTTCCCTCTCATGGCAAAGAACAATAACCTTCCAGACCTTGTATACACAACACGTCTTACAAGAATCTATCCGGATGAATTCATCGACCTCTCTACAGTCATCGATGTCTCCCTCTGTGAAGAGAAGGCTCTCATGATTATCGGACAGGACTACACATCTAATAAGAGCCTCTGTCTCCCGCTGCAGTTCACAATCACAAACGTTTTCTACAATGCAACAGCATTCGAGAAGGCTGGAATCGAAGTTCCGACAGTTGATGACCCGTGGACACTCGAAGAGACATATGAAGCAGCAAAACTTCTTGTCGAGAAGGGTGGAGTCAAGTACGGAATCGCAATGGATTCTTCCCGTGCAAGATATGACAACCTCATGTACATGAACGGCGGATCAATCACACTCAAAGACGGAGATACATTCCTTGTCAACGTCGGCAGTGATGAGAGCATCGAAGCACTTGAGGAGTTCATCGAATGGAACAACACAGTTATGCCTAAGGCTATCTGGGCAGGCGGAACAAACGACAACCCGGCTAACTACTTCCAGAACGGCGATGTCGGTATCTACTTCTCAGGTTCATGGAACTACAACACATTCTATACAAACATCAAGGATTTCGAGTGGGGAATCATGCCTTCTCCTCATGGAAAGTGTGGCGGCTCTGCTATCCTCGGCGGTACAGGTCTTGCTGTTCCATCAGGTGCTAAGAATGCAGCTCTTGCTGAAAGCTTCATCAAGTGGCTCTATGAGAACCCGGAAAACTTCCAGTACTATCTCAACATAGACAAGGGTCTCTCTTCTCTCAAGGGCATCACATACAAGGCTGACGATAAGAAGGTCGCTGAGGACTATGTCGTTCTCCAGAACGAAGTCAATAACGTCACAGAGGCATTCAACGTTGACGAGATGTCATCCTGGAGAAACTACTATGACAACGAGTACAGAGATGCTCTCAGACAGGCTGTCTACGGCTCTATCAGCGCACACGATGCACTTACTGATTTTGCTGAAAAGCTCAGTAAGAAATCGGGCTGGAAACTCGCAGACTGATTAATCGGTTAATCTTTCCCGTCTTCTGTATAGGGGACGGGAATGTCTTTAAAAAAACAAAGGAGAAAAATGATGCACGCGCTAACTAAAAGGAAAGGGATGAAACATACCTCGTCATTCTGGCTTTTCATCCTGCCGAGTCTTCTTCTTTTTACGATTTTCTTTCTTATTCCGCTTGTTTTAAGCGTTGCCTATTCATTCACCAACTACAACGGTTGGAAAACACTGGACTTTGTAGGCCTCGACAACTTCATCGAGCTCTTTCAGGACAAGAACTTCTATTCGTCCCTGGGGCGTACATTCGTCTACACCATCTTTTCTCTTCCGTTTAAGGTTATTATTCCTCTTTTGATTGCAGTACTAGTCTGTTCTGACAAGGTTGCAGGAAAGGGATTCTCACGTACCCTCATATACGTACCTGTCCTTTTGTCCTCACTCGTAATAGGTATAACAATCAACTGGATGTTCAGTACTGAATACGGCCTTATAAACTACCTTCTTACATGTGTGGGACTCCAACCCCTTGACTGGGCGCTCAATCCATACCGTGCCACATTCGTAATAAGCTTTGCTTCCAACTGGGCTTCCACAGGATTCTATATGATAATCTTCATTGGTGGCTTGAAGGGAATAAGCAGGGACTTATATGAGGCTGCTTCAATCGACGGCTGTACAGCAAGTAAGACCTTCTTTAAGGTAACCCTGCCAATGCTTGCCCCGACGACATTCCTTGCAGTTCTTCTCTCAACCGTCAACCTTCTCAAGGAATATGCTCTTGTTCAGGGTATTACACAGGGCGGCCCGGGAAATACGACGACATTCATAATCCAGTACATATTCGGACAGGGCTTCGACCAGATGCGTTATGGCTACGCAAGTGCGATATCACTCATAGTAATGATTATCTTTGCCCTGATTGCATTCATACAATTCAAACTCAGTAACAAAGGAGGAGACAACTGATGTCAGCACAAATCAAGAAAAGGCACACAATATCAATCCCGTTGACAGTATTGACGGTAGTCATTGCTCTTCTTTACGTCTTCCCGATTTTCTGGCTCACATCTTCGTCCTTCAAGGCGACAAGCGAGCTCTTCAAGTACCCGTTACATCTCTTCTCTGCGTCTCCGACACTCGAGCACTATAGAAGCGTCCTCAACGGCAACTTCCTCAACTACGTCAAGAACAGTTTCTTCCTTGCAATAGTGGGAACACTCATCACGCTTGTTATAAGCTCGATGTGCGGCTATGCCTTGGCTATATACCGCTATGAGATTAAGTATACAAACTTCATCTTCGGTATATTCCTCCTCGGTACTCTAATCCCCGGTGAGACTCTCACCGTACCGCAGGTATCTGTCATAAGCGAACTCGGACTCTATAACAATATATGGGGTGTAATATTACCCGTTGTTACTACAACCACCGGTATATTCATGTTCCGTCAGACATACATGAGCGTCCCCTTATCGTTTGTCGAGGCTGCAAGAATTGACGGCTGTCCGGAATGGAAGACTTTCCTCTATGTCATGATGCCACTCGGCTCATCGTCATTCGTCACACTCTCGATTTTCTCATTCATGTGGAGATGGAACGACTACATCCTGCCGATGCTCGTTCTCTCGGATCAGAGGAACTTCACAATCCAGATAGCAATAAAGAACTTCATCGGCCACATGGGTGTCGACTGGTCGAGTATCCTTTCAGCATCGGTCATGAGTATGATTCCTGTCATAATCATCTTCATGATTCTCCAGAGATATATTATCGGCGGCATCTCCGCCGGCGGTGTCAAGGGCTAGAGATGGACGAACTCGATTTCAAACTCAATAAATTGATAGGCGGTTTTCTTCCCGTGCTCTGCGCAGACCCCGATTTCGATAAGGGTAAGCTCGGCTCGGGGCTCGAGCACAGGGAGAGATACAAGTACTGGGAGTGGACACAGGGAGTGGGACTCTTCGGCATCTGGAAGCTCTTCGAGAAGACAGGAGAGAAAAAGTATCTCGATATACTCACCACATACTACGATGAGAGGATGAAGGAAGGTCTTCCTGAGAAGAACGTCAATACCATGGCCCCGATTCTTGCCCTCTCATATGTCGGCGAATACCTCAAGCGTGATGACTATCTTTCTCTTGCTTACGAATGGACTGAATGGCTTTTTAACGGAGGGCTCGAAAAGACCGAGGAGGGAGGCTATCAGCATAGGACAACTGACAGCATAAACGAAGGCGAGTTATGGGACGACACACTCATGATGAGCGTGATGCCACTTGCCAATATGGGAAGGATCCTCAATAGAAGAGACTACATGGATGAGGCGGAGTATCAACTACTGCTCCATATAGAGCACCTTGCAGACCCTATAACCGGACTCTGGTACCACGGCTATACATTTAAAGGTAGACATCATTTCTCATCAGCATTCTGGGGGCGCGGTAACAGCTGGGCAACGATTGCTCTTCCTTTGATGGTTGAGACTCTCAATCTCAGCGGGGCCGTAAAGAGGTACATATCGACGGTTCTCAACCGCCAGATTGAGGCTGTCGCGAAACTTCAGGATAAGTCGGGCCTCTGGCATACACTTCTCGACAAAGAAGATTCATACCTCGAGTCAAGCTGTACTGCCGGCTTCGGCTACGGTATCCTCAAGGGAATATCGATGGGACTGGTCGATAAGAAGTATCTTTCTACAGCACAAAAGGCGCTTCCCGCAATTTATGAAAATATAAACGACAAGGGCTTTCTCGAACGCTGCTCGGGAGGAACTCCGATGGGGCGAGAGAGTCAGGACTTCTATCGTAACATTCCAATTTACCCAATGCCATACGGTCAGGCGATGGCGATGCTCTTTTTAATCGAGGCGAAATCGCTCGAGAAATAAAGCAAAGCATATCTTGTTTGACAGTCCACCGTTGAAATACACGGTGGATTTTAACATCTTAAAGAAGAAGTATGTAGTAGTCTTTACGTTTTCCCAAATGTCCCGAAATGACTATTATTTTCATGTATCATAACCTGTTGTTTTATGATAAATTTAAGTTGTGGAGGCAGAAGTGAAAGAAATACTTGTTGGAAACAGCTCTTTTGAGAACATTATCAAAGGTGATTACGTTTATGTTGACAAGACAAAGTACATTTTCGATATCATCAGGAAGACAGGGGCATACTATTTCCTCTCACGTCCCCGCAGGTTCGGTAAATCACTTTTCCTTGACACTTTGGAACAGGTTTTTAAAGGAAGGCGCGAGCTCTTCAAAGGCCTATACATAGACAGCACTGATTATGACTGGAAGAAATACCCTGTTATACATATAGACTTCAATAAGTGTCCCTGTACTTCTGTTTCGGATGTAAGAGATTGAATTAACACTCAGATATTAGATATTGCCGCCTCATACGATATTAAATTGAGCGAAAATGATGACTATGGCATAAATCTCAGCAGACTCTTTAATCGGTTGTCAGTGAGGGGAGGAGATGTTGTTGTCTTAATCGATGATTATGATGCAATTCTGATGAATAACATAAACAATAAGGAACTTGAAAACATCAGAGAATCAGTGATGGGTTTCTATTCGATTCTGAAATCTGAGTGCGATAATATAAGACTCTGCTTCATAACCGGTGTTACCAGATTTGCAGTGCCGAGTATTTTCTCAATGATGAACAATTTACTCCACATATCGATGGATAAGCCTTATGCATCAGCGTTTGGCTTTACCCAAAATGAAGTGGAGACTTACTTTGATGAGTACATCGAAGAGGGGAGAAAGGCATTAGGTTTAACGAGAAAGGAGTATCTTGAGAAGCTGAAGGATAAATATGATGGCTACTGCTTCTCGCCGTATTC
>CAVJEL010000054.1:0-12535 GCA_963648635.1 Ruminococcus intestinalis | reverse complement strand
TAGCAAGGACAGGACTCGGACCTGTGACCGACCGGATATGAGCCGGTTGCTCTACCAACTGAGCTACCTTGCCACAACAGAAAGACAATAAACTTTTTCTTTTATCTTCGTCAATAGCTTTGAGAAAGTTTTTCGATTATGGAAAATCCGGGAAGAATATTAAGAATATGTGTCGGTTACAGCTCTTCTTTGTTGCTGTTGTGTATTTTTCTTCCATATGCTTTTATCTTCTTCCCTGTTGATTTATCCTCTTGTTGTTTTCCTAAAGGAAAATGGTCATATCTTTCCTCTCCTGTTTTGTCGCCAGGAGGGGAAACTTTATTTGAGTGTAAATGTCATGACAACCGGCTGATGATCGGAGTATGCATAGTCGGTGTTATAAACGACGCTGGTAGCTTCGATGTTGTCGCTGACGATAAAGCCGTCGACGATAGTCTCGTAGTTGACACCCTTTGTGTACGGTATATCTGACGAACGGCAGGTTGCAAATTCGAATCCGGTTTCAGGCTTGACAATTCTGAAGGATGAGGGGAGGTCGGAGTCGTTGAGGATGTTCACCCAGTCGGGCTGTTGCATCCTTGACTCGAAGGCCGTGGCATACTCTTCTCCGAGTGCATGGTTGAAGTCTCCTCCAACTATTACATAGTTTCCTTTTTCATATTCCTCTTTAAGGACTGATGTGAGCATATCGAGCTGTTTGGTCCTTATTACTCCGCCTTCGTCATATGCCGACATATGAGAGTTTATGATTACAAGGTCCTTGCCGTTCTCTGTTTCATAGCGCTCGAGGGTGAAACACCTATCGAGGTCGAAGAATTTACTGAAGCTTTCTGATACTGGATAGCTTCTCCTGACTGCAGAGAGGCACTTATATTTCGAGAGTGTTAATAGGCCGGCATTTACAACCCCGTGTGGATCATAGAGAGGGTAGTTGAGCCAGGAGGAGTGGTAGTTTAATGCAAAAACTGAACTGTACTCGGGGAAACGTGACCTGTAGTATTCAACCATGTTTATTTTAAATGAACGTGTTGCAGTTTCATCAACTTCCTGTATAAGCATGAAGTCGGCATCGAAAGATGAAAGAACATCAGCGCTTCCTTTGACATTCTTCATTACGTCGGCCTTATCTATGCCTCGCCCATATGTTCCCGTAGTCACTGTTCCATCATCCCAGACGGAGGTGTCCATGAAGAATGAGTAGTCTTCACTGTAGCAACCGAAGCCTACATTATATGTTGATGCTTTATACTCCTTCCCGATTTCAAGTACTTTTGAGGAAGGGTTTACTATTTCAAGTGTAGTATTATCTTCTATTCTTTCGTATGTGAGAATGAGATAGCCCAGGTATATAAGAGCTATGACGAGGGCTGCAACAATAATTAAGAGTAGCGCCTTGAGTATGTTTTTGATTACTTTATTCATATACTCAGATGATAAACGCACTTTTCATTTAAAACTAGTTTAATGTTGAAAAATGAGGTTGTATTCTTTACACTCACTGTGAGGATATATATGGAAGGCAATAAATCGATTATTACCGTTGTAGGTAAGGACAGGGTTGGGATTATCGCACGTGTTACGGGATATCTCTACAGCGCCAACGTGAATGTTGAAGATATTACGCAGTCGATAGTCAAGGGTTATTTCAACATGATGATGATTGTCGACACATCCCAGGCCAATAAGGAGTTCCTGGTCCTTTCGAACGACCTCGAGAAGCTGGGGGAGGAAATCGGAGTCATCATCAAGCTCCAGAGAGAAGATATATTTGTGAGCATGCAGAGAATATGATTAATATCAACGAAGTAATTGAAACCAATACGATGATAGAGAAGGAGAACCTTGATGTGAGGACCATCACACTCGGTATCTCTCTAATCGACTGCATTACCGATAATCTCGATAAGCTTTGTGACAATATCTACAATAAGATTACAACGCTTGCGAAGGACCTCGTAGCAACAGGTAAAGATATTGAAAGGGAGTATGCAATTCCGATTGTCAATAAGCGTATATCAGTCACACCCATCAGTATTATCGGGGCATCAAGTTGCAAAACCCCAGCGGACTTTGTGAAGATAGCAAAGACACTAGATCTTGCTGCAGAAAAAGTTGGTGTCAACTTCCTCGGAGGCTATTCGGCGCTCCCTGCAAAGGGTATGACGAAAGCCGAGGAGATGCTCATTCTCTCCATTCCGGAGGCTTTGAGTGTTACCGAGCACATATGCTCGTCTGTCAATCTAGCGTCCACGAAGACCGGCATCAACATGGATGCTGTCGCTCTTATGGGAAGGATAGTCAGGGAGACTGCAGAGAAGACAAAGGACAAGGACAGCATAGGATGCGCTAAACTTGTTGTCTTCTGTAATGCCCCTGATGACAACCCCTTTATGGCAGGTGCCTTCCACGGTGTTACCGAAACCGACGCAATCATTAATGTTGGGGTATCGGGCCCGGGGGTTATAAAGAGGGCGATTGAAAGCGTGAAGGGAAGTGACTTCGGTCTCCTATGTGACACAATCAAAAAAACGGCATTCAAGGTAACGAGGCTTGGACAGCTTGTTGCAAAGGAAGCCTCGAAAAGACTCGGAGTACCATACGGTATTGTCGACCTCTCACTTGCTCCGACACCGGCTGTCGGTGACTCCATAGCCGAGATAATCGAGACTATGGGAATCGAGAGAGTAGGTGCTCCGGGAACAACGCTTGCTCTTGCGCTCCTCAATGACCAGGTCAAGAAAGGGGGAATCATGGCCTCAAGCTATGTGGGAGGACTATCGGGCGCATTTATCCCCGTCAGCGAAGACAAGGGTATGATAGAGGCAGCAACGCTCGGTGCTCTCACGATCGAGAAACTCGAAGCTATGACGTGCGTATGCTCTGTCGGACTCGATATGATTGCAATTCCGGGAAAGACAAGCGCAGAGACGATAAGCGGAATAATTGCAGACGAGATGGCTATAGGAATGATAAACCAGAAGACAACTGCTGTGAGGGTTATTCCGGTAATCGGAAAGGATGTAGGAGACGAGGCCGAGTTCGGAGGACTCTTGGGCTATGCCCCGATAATGAGAGTCAATGAATATTCGTGTTCAGACTTTATTCTCCGTGGAGGAAGGGTTCCCGCTCCGGTGCATTCTTTCAAGAATTGATGGAGTTTTGATAAAAAAGTGGTTTATCCGTTTTCCTTTATGGGAAATTATAGTTAAATTTGTTTTGATAGGAGAAAAATGAAATGGATAATAACAGAAGTTCAATTCTTTCCTCTGCAACTAGCAGGGAAAATGTCTTTCTGCAGAAAGTATATCTATGGATGGCTTCGGCACTGGTCCTGACAGGCGCATGTGCATATCTTGTTGCATCGTCTGAGAAGATGATGATGAGGATTTACTCCAATCCGGCCATTCTCATTGCGATGATTATTCTTGAGTTTGCATTCGTCCTCATACTCTCAGGTCGTGTTGAGAGATTGAGTCAGGCTTCGGCATTCTTATGCTTCTACGGCTATGCAGCTCTTAACGGCGTAATGCTTTCATCTGTTGTCTATGTATATGCAGGCTCGAATATCGTGCCTCTTGCATTCGGAACGACTGCAGTTGTATTTATAGTTGCATCGCTTTACGGCGTATTTACAAAGAGGTCGATTAAGGGCTGGGGCGGCTGGTTGAGCATGGCGCTCATCGGCTTGATTATAGTATCTTTAATCAATATGTTCATCGGCTCGAGCGGACTCGATTTTCTCATCAGCATCGTAGGCGTTGTTCTCTTCTCGCTTATCACTGCATGGGACACAAAGAAGGTTGTCTCCCTCAATGCTTCCTACGGCTCTTCCATAAGCGAACAGGATTTGAACAAGATATCGCTTCTCGGTGCTCTCAGCCTCTATCTTGATTTCATCAACATACTGCTCTACATCATCAGACTCTATGGCAGAAGCAGAAGAGACTAAGGTTTTGTATGAATGTGAGGACTTTCTCGCCCTCTATAAGGAGAAAGGCCTCCCTACAGTCCCCCTTAAGAATAATCCTGAGGGGGATTCTTTACTGTCTCGTATTTCACGCATTTATCCTGAAGTAATGAATATCTCCTCCCCCCATCCCTGGGAGGGAGGAATAATCCACCGGCTTGACACTCCCACTTCGGGAATAGTAATAGCTGCAAGAAACCAGAAGGCTTATGACGAGTTGATGAGAAAGCAGAAAAGTGACGGGATTGAAAAGCACTACAGGGCCGAAGTAACGGCGGGAGGGGCTTTGCTTCCAGGCTTCGAGTGCTTTCCATACTCCTGGTGCGGTAATCGTCTCTCCATCTCTTCATACTTCAGAACCTACGGCGAAAGGGGAGCCTCTGTCAGACCTGTATTGAATAATAAGAGAAATATATCCGGTGAGCTCTACAGGACTGAAGTATATAAAACAAATGTTGAAAACATTTTCGAGTGCGTAATCACCCGTGGCTTCAGGCACCAGATAAGAAGTCACCTCTCCTGGGCGGGTTACCCGATAATAGGCGACTCAAGATACGGCGGGGAAGAGAACGATTATCTCCTTCTCGAGGCATTTTCCGTTGTCTTTACATATAAAGGTAAAATAATTGAGATAAAAATTCCCTGATAGAACTTGATAAAAAACTATCAGGGATTACCCAATATGGATAATTAAAGTATACAGTCAGGATTCTACGTTTTAAAGGGATGATTGTCTAGAACGGCGCTGTCTCGTCATCATCTTTCATCTCTTCTGTCTCATACTCGTTTTCGTCTTCAGTTGTGACCTTTTCGATTTTACGCTGTATGGAGTCGAGTGTTTTGCTGAGTTTTGCTGCAAGCTTATTGCCTTCCTCATAGAGCTCCACGCTCTTCTCAAGTCCTGTATTGGGGTCTTTCAATAGCTCCGTTATCTCTTCCATTCTTTTCAAGTCTTCTTCAAAGCTCATTTATTTTATCTCCTCTACTATTGTTTTAATATCACCATCTTTAAGAGTAATGTTTATACTGTCACCCTTATCGACTGCATTTTTCGTTGTTATGATCCTTCCGTTTTCATCCCTTACAAGTGCAAAACCCCTCTCGAGTATTGATAGTGGATTGAGCGCGCTCATTTCCTTCTTCGTGCTCTTTACTCTTTCGGAGTAGAATTTGATTGAGGACGAGAGAAGAAGCGAGGATGTCTTTCTGTAGTCTTTTATAATTGCTTTTGCATTATCGAGAATACGGGGAAGGGTAAGAGTGTATATTCTCTTGATGCTCTCTACCTTTTCTCTGTCCTTATCTATTTTTTTACCTATCTCACGCTTCATTGCCTCCTCTGTAAAGGAGAAACGCATCAGAGCGGAAGACATCTTGTTTTCAAGTAGATACCTCAATTCCTTTTCGCTCTTAATTGATTTTCCAGCCTTATCTATTTTGTTCTTGATAAGGGTTGTGAGGATATCTACATCGGGGAGAGAGGATGCGGCTTTTTCAATTCTGTTTTCCATCACAAGGCGCATTGTGTCACGGATGGATAGGAATGAAGTGCGCCTGAGAAATATATCCTTTGTAACGATTTCCGCTGCAATTGACGGTGTTCCGGCCCTCAGTGTCGCCACGTAGTCCGATAGTGACCAGTCGCTTTCGTGTCCCACTGCAGATATTACGGGAATCTTCGAGTTGTGGATTGCCTCTATTACCTCGTCTTCATTATACGGCATCAAATCTTCCTTGCTTCCGCCACCTCGTGCAACGATAAGTACATCACAGGAGGAGAAGTTATTTGCCTGCCTGATACGCGATGCAATTGTAGTCTCAGCGCCTTTACCCTGAACAGCGCAGGGAAAGAGGATTATATTCACCCCGGGTGCACGACGTCGTGTAACATTCAGTATATCGTGTATGACAGCGCCTGTTGCGCTTGTAATGACGCCGATAGAATTGATTTTTTCAGGAATTGAAGGTTTATACTGTTCGTCGAACCATCCCAGGTTCTGGTAATAAGCTTTACGCTTTTCAATTAGGGCCTGTAATTCCCCGTCACCCTCGAGAACCATCTTTGTGATTATGAAACTGAGCTTCCCGCCCTTCTCGTAGTACGATATCCTACCCGTTGCAACAATGAGGTCCCCGACTTTGAACTTCTCGAGTCCCCTTGTCATCGAGCGGAAAACACAGCAAGGAATTGAGGCATCCCTGTCCTTTAAATCAAAGTAGTAGTGTCCCGATGAATTGGGCCTGAACGATGTGCCACTGATTTCTCCCCTGACGACGACTTGGTAAAAGCTCTCATCAAGCATTCTTTTTATCAAAGCATTACATTCACTGACACTTAAAATCTGGGAAATCTCGTCATAAGCCATAAATATATTATAGAGGATAACGGGCGAAAAAAATACTGCCCACAAGCGGGGCAGTATGAATAATTTTCCGTCTAATCAGTCTTCGACGATAGCTTCCTGTGGACAGACAGAAGCACATGTGCCACAGCTGAGGCATGCACTTTCATCGATAACGTAGATCGGGTCGCCTTCAGAAATAGCGCTTACAGGGCATTCGCCTGCACATGTTCCACATGCGACACAAGAATCAGTAATCTTATAAGCCATTTTGTTTCTCCTTGAAAAAGAATACTAAAAGTATAGTCCACACTACTATCCGGGTCAATAATCAATCGGCTTTCTTTTTCTCCCGAAGAGAGCTCCGATTAGATTCCGGCCTCTATTTTCTTTAAACCCTCCTTTGTGTAGAATACAGCCATGAAAAAACTGGTTATTGCAGAAAAGCCGTCAGTCGGCAGGGAAATAGCGAAGAATCTTGATTGTTTTATCAAATATAATGGATATATAGATGGTGATAAGTACACCGTGACGTGGGCTTTAGGACACCTGGTTGAACTAGCGCCACCACAGCACTACAGTGAAAGTTACAAAAGGTGGTCCCTCAAGGACCTTCCGATGCTTCCTGAGAGGCTGGACGAAGAGGTAATCGAGGAGACAAAGGATCAATACCGCATAATTGAAAAGCTATTATTGAGCGATGAGTTTTCATCTGTTGTAATTGCAACCGATGCTGGGAGGGAGGGAGAACTTGTTGCAAGGTGGATTCTCAAGGCTGCAGGTTGGACGGGAAAGTGCGAAAGACTTTGGATATCGAGTCAGACAGAGAAGGCCATAAAGGAAGGCTTTCTATCCCTCAGACCCAGTGAAGATTATGATAACCTCTACCATGCCGCAGAGTGCCGTGCTGCTGCCGACTGGTATGTCGGAATGAATGTCACGAGGGCTCTCACATGCTTCTATGACGCAAAATTATCCGCAGGGCGTGTGCAGACTCCGACGCTTGCCTTGATGACTCAGAGAGAGGATGAAATCGATAAGTTTAATGGAACCTTCTACTACTCAGCGCGTGCATCCTTCGGCCTTTTCAGCGCATCATATTATCCTGAGGAAAACTCTGTGAGATTCACCGATGATACCCTCGCAAAAGATATGGAGTCCTGGAAAGGAAAAAAGGGTAGGGTTATATCGATAGAAAAGATAGAGAAGAGGGAGGAGATTCCCCTTGCCTACGATTTAACGGAGCTACAGAAGGACGCGAATATACAATACGGTTTCTCTGCAAAGGAAACACTCGATACTCTTCAGCGCCTATATGAAGTATATAAGATAGTAACCTACCCGAGAACGGACAGTAGGTGCATCACTTCCGATATAGTCCCGACAATCCCCGAGAGGATAAAAGCACTCAGAAACACGGAGTTCTCATTTGTTGTTGACGAATATCTCTCGTCTGGATGCAGGGTCGACAACCCGAGGTTTGTGGACGATGGCGAAGTAAGTGACCACCACGCAATAATCCCGACTGAGGAAAAGGTTGACCTTGCCTCCCTTAGCGAGAACGAGAAAAAACTCTGGCGCCTCATTGCTCTTCGCTTTTTGGAAGTCCTCGGCGAAGACTACGTATACGAAACGACAACACTTAAGCTTGATGTCGACGGATACCCCTTTATGGCAAGATTTACATCCCCGGTACGTAAGGGATTTAGAAGTGTCTCTGAAAGCGTCAATATGAAGAGTGCAACGACCCTCGACGCAGCAGATGATGCAACACTTATTAAGAGTATAAAGGAAGGGGATGAACTTGAGATAATCTCCATAAAGGTCAAAAAGAGCTCTACAACACCACCCGAAAGATATACCGACGCCACTCTTTTATCTGCTATGGAACATGCTGGGCGCTTTGTTGACGATATCTCTCTCAAGGCTAATCTATCCGCCGGCCTCGGAACACCTGCAACACGGGCTGATATCATCGAAAAACTTGTTCAGAATAGGTATGTCGAGAGAGACGGGAAATACTTTATCCCGACACCTAAAGGAAGGGAAGTTGTACGATTGAGCCCGGAAAGCCTGCGCTCGGCAGAGCTCACAGGAGAGTGGGAAGGGAGACTCGAGAAAATCAAGGACGGGAAGGAGAATCCGGAAGCCTTCATAAAAGACATAAAGAAAATGGCTGCAGAACTCGTAAGGAATGTCGAGAAGTCAACGCTCCTTTATGAGCCGAAATTCACCGACGCCATAAAGTGTCCATATTGCGGCTCCGATATGATGAAAAGCACCGACAGCGACGGCTCTGTGCATTACATATGTCAGCGTCTTTCATGTTCGTATGAAGAGAGACATGTGAGAAGAAAGGTATCCTCTTCATCGTCCTCCTCAAGCCGTAAGACCATGACTACGGAAGGCGGAAAGATAAAGGTTGTCATAAAGAAAAGCCCCGTCAAGGTTGCCGTTCCTGCAGTTTACGAGACCAAAGTCGAAGTTGTGAAGGAGAGTAAGCTTAAGTACAGAAGAGACCCCAAGGAAAGAAGGACACCTTCCTCATCGTTCTCTTATTCCTCTCACTCCGATTCAGGATCCACCATGGCCGATTTCTTCCGCCTCAGTAAAGAGCGCGAAGAAGAGAGAAAAAACAGGAAGAAGAAGTAGATGATAATCCATGGAATACAAAAACTTACACTTGTCGACTACCCCGGAAAATGCGCATGTATCCTTTTCTCCGGCGCATGTAACTTCCGCTGTCCCTTCTGTCAGAACGGCTCGTTAGTGCTCCATCCCGAGACTGAGCCGATAATAGATGATGACGAAATTTTCTCATTTCTCAAGAAGCGTAAAAACATGCTTGAGGGCGTTGTCGTCACGGGAGGAGAGCCTACAATCAACAGCGACCTTATTCCGTTTCTGAAGCGAATAAAGGACCTCGGGTATTCGGTAAAACTCGATACAAACGGCTACCTGCCGTCAGTTCTTGAGGATGCTGTTTTATCCGGTTTTGTCGATTACGTTGCGATGGACATCAAGACAAGCCTTGACGAGTACAATAAGCTATCGGGTGTCAATTGTGATACTTCCCGGATAGAGGAGAGTATTTCATTCCTTATTCAGGGCAGTGTTGACTATGAGTTCAGGACAACCGTTGTTGAAGAACTACACAAGAGAGAAAATTTTGAAAAAATCGGTGAAACAATTAAGGGGTGCAGAAGATACTATCTACAATCCTTTGTCCAGTCGGAAGATACAATCTTGAAAGGCTTCACGACCCCGTCACTGGAAGAGATGCAGAGCTATGTTAAATTACTCAATTGTTATATAGAAAATGTATCAATACGTGATAGGTAAGTACGCTACATGTAGCGTTGTGAGAATTTGACTACGCTTTATACAGTATTCTAGCTCTTGCAAAGTCATTTTTACTGTGATACCTTTTTCCCTACGTAAGGAGACAGATTATGTACTATGTTGTTAAACGCGATGGGAAAGAGGTCGGCTTCGATATAAAGAAGATAGCAGTGGCTATCGAAAAGGCTTTTACCTCCATTGGAAAAGAGTATGATGAAAATATTGTAGACTTCATTGCACTTAAGGTTACTTCCGATTTCTCCTCAAAGGTGAAAGACGGCAGAATCAGTGTTGAAGATATTCAGGACTCTGTTGAAAGAGTTCTCTCTCAGTCGGGTTACGAGGATGTTGCTAAGTCCTATATTCTCTACCGTAAGCAGAGGGAGAGAATCAGGAATATGAAGAGCGCAACTCTTGACTACAAGAGTGTCGTCGACAATTATCTGCGCCTCAATGACTGGAGAGTAAAGGAGAACAGTACCGTCACATATTCCGTTGGTGGACTTATCCTATCGAACAGCGGGGCGATTACCGCTAATTACTGGCTCAGCGAAATCTATGACGAGGAGATTGCATCGGCACACCGCAATTGTGATTTCCACATCCATGATCTATCGATGCTCACAGGGTATTGTGCAGGCTGGTCAATCAAGCAGCTTATACAGGAAGGGCTTGGCGGGCTTCCGGGAAAAATAAGCTCGTCTCCTGCAAAGCATCTTGCAACACTCTGTAACCAGATGGTCAACTTCCTCGGCATATTGCAGAACGAGTGGGCAGGTGCACAGGCATTCAGCTCCTTCGACACATATCTAGCTCCGTTCGTCAAGGCTGATAATCTTTCCTTTGATGCAACAAAGAAGTGTATCGAGTCATTCGTGTACGGCGTCAACACTCCCTCTAGATGGGGAACCCAGGCTCCGTTCAGCAATATAACTCTCGACTGGGTATGTCCGGAAGATATGAAGAACATGAAAGCTATTGTCGGCGGAAAGGAGATGGACTTCACATACGGCGACTGCCAGAAGGAAATCGACATCATTAACCGCGCTTTCATTGAAGTCATGATTGACGGTGACAGCGAGGGCAGGGGATTCCAGTATCCTATTCCTACATATTCAATTACAAAGGATTTCGACTGGTCTGAAACAGAGAACAACAAGCTTCTCTTTACAATGACTGCAAAGTACGGAACTCCGTATTTCTCCAACTACATCAATTCAGATATGAATCCGAGTGATGTAAGAAGTATGTGTTGCCGTCTAAGACTCGATTTGAGAGAACTCAGAAAGAAGACAGGTGGATTCTTTGGCTCTGGCGAGTCAACAGGATCTGTGGGTGTTGTAACAATCAACATGCCGCGTCTTGCTTATCAGGCAAAGGACAAGGAAGACTTCTACAAGAGACTTGACCACCTTATGGATATTGCTGCAAGGTCCTTAAAGGTCAAGAGGACAGTCATCTCCAAGTTCTTGGAAGAGGGCCTCTATCCATATACTAAGAGGTATCTGGGTTCATTCGACAACCACTTCTCCACAATCGGACTTGTCGGCATGAATGAGGCATGTCTCAACGCTTCCTGGCTGAGGTGTACAATTGCAGATGAAGAGGGACAGCAGTTTGCAATCGAATGTCTCAATCATATGAGAAACAGACTCAGTGATTATCAGGAGGAGTACGGTGACCTCTACAACCTCGAGGCTACCCCTGCTGAAAGCACATCCTACAGATTTGCAAAGCATGACACAGAGCAGTTCCCTGACATCATAACTGCATCTTCAGATGACAAGAGTCCGTATTATACAAACTCGTCGCATCTTCCGGTCTCATTCACATCAGATGTCTTCGATGCACTCGATATACAGGATAAGCTCCAGACTCTCTACACATCGGGAACTGTATTCCATACATTCCTTGGTGAGAAGCTTCCTGACTGGAAAGCTGCAGCAACACTTGTGAGAAAGATTGCCGAGAACTATGAACTTCCGTACTATACGCTTTCCCCGACATATTCTGTATGTCCCGAGCACGGATATCTTGCGGGTGAAGTCTATGAATGCCCTGTATGTAAGCGCAGAACGGAGATTTATTCTCGTATCACAGGATATTATCGCCCTGTACAGAACTGGAACGTAGGAAAAACTGAAGAGTTCAAAGAAAGACGCGAGTATGATATAGCATCCTCAGTTCTCAAGCACCCGAGAAAGAAGAGTGCAGAAGTGGCATCTTCAACAGGATGTAAGAGCAACGAGATTCTCTTGTTTACAACCAAAACCTGTCCCAACTGCCCGAATGCAAAGAGACAGCTCGCTTCTGCAGGGATAGAGTATACTCTCATAGATGCTGAGGACGAGAGCGTTAAGGCAAGAGAGTACGGCATTAAGAGTGTTCCGACCCTTGTCGTCGGAGACAGTGTGATTTCCGGTGTCGGACCTATCATGGGATGGATTAAGGAAAGAAAAGCAAGCGCGGTTTGAGTTCTTATCTCGATAAGATTAACAGGACCTGTTCTCATTCGGGGACAGGTCTGATTTATTTTGAGACAAAACCAAAAGAAACGGGACATTATCAAAAGAAACAAGCGTGAAAGATGATGATCCGCCAAAAGACATTATCAAAGGAAATATTCCGAAGTTTGTTTACTTAAAAAACCTCATCGAACTCCACAGAGTAGAGAAGGCTTCCGTTGATAACAGTATCTAATCCGAACTCATAGATGCTGAAGTTGACATGACAATCTGTGGAGAACTTGGTATCAAGAGTGAGCCTATTATTGTTGGTAGGAATAGGGTAATCACCGGGTTCGGTCTGCCTCGACATGGATCAAAGTTAATGTATACTGAGTGTATTATTTGAGATGGTTGTTCTGTTCTCCAGTTAGGATAGG
>CAVJEL010000053.1:0-12575 GCA_963648635.1 Ruminococcus intestinalis | reverse complement strand
ATACATGCATCCGGCCTATTAGGTCCACTTTATTTGTGTGGGGAATGGTCAAGGACACATCTTATTGAAAAACTAACATCAGAAATTCAATCTGTCAATGATGATGGTTAAAAACAAAAACCTCCGACAAATGGGGTGGCAAGGTTGGCAATGCCAAGCTAAACCACGTCGAAGGCTTTTATTATGAGGGTGTCAAGGTGTCGCCACGAATGGAGTTGGGCCAGAGACTGTTCCCTCTACTACTACAAATAAACTACTTTGTGCCGGTGGCGCTGTCAATACAAATTGTGAACACTCTGTGCTCAGATACCAACTACATCGGCACCCTCACCCTCTTCAACGCCTCCCTATGCCTCCGAAAGATGTAGTTAGACCCATACCCGAACCTCGCACTTATCTCACTCCAGTCCAGGTAATAGAGGTATCTCATCTCTAGGAGCATCTCTAGCTCGGTGTTACCGACAGTCTTGATAGCACAGGCTATCTCTCCGCGCACCTTCTCAAGCTCTTCTTGGTAGGCTTTGATTTCATCTTCAAGGTTGACTATCCTCAGAGCACAGAACTCCACGATACTTCCGTTCTGATGTGGTGGCCGAGGAAGATCTGAGATAACTGGACTCGAACATGCTGTCTGACTTTTGAGACTTCCCAATAGCTTGGTCTTGAACTTTATCTCCCTCTCAAGTTTGAAGGCTCTCGATAAAAACTCACGTGATGTCATTTCTCCTCCTTGAGGACGCTCAGCATGTCCTCCGGTATATTCTCATCCAACATATCCCTCAACTCCTGATACCACTCGCTCTTGAAGAACTCCTCGCAGTCCTTCTTCATCTCAAGGCTCTTCTTATCGTCCGAAACCTTCTCCAGCATCTTCGCTGCCTTCTTCCAATCCCTCACAGCCTGTTCTATGATTCCTGCTACAAGGCCATTGCATCCGCTCTTATCAAGTTCTCTCTGCATTCACCGCCTCCAGAGGCTCTACCTCGATATCGAGTCCGGGATTATCCGACCACAGCTTCTCCACATGCTCCACCACAACCTGAGCGTCATCCTTCCAGAACCCCATGTGAGTCATCGTGTCTTTCAAGAGCTTCTCGAGATTATCTGTGTCCGGTCTCGTCACTCTCCACTCCCCATGCTTATGTGGTCTTGTCCTCTTGAACCTCCAGGTAACCGTGAGAGAGAGGGGACCTTCCATTGGAGTGACGGGCACATGTACGAAGAGTGCACTCTCCAGAACTCTCTTAGCCTCCCTTACCTTCGGCGGGTCATAGAACATCGGTCTACCATGAACTACCTTCACTTTGTGTTCCTGCGCTGTCACTGTTGGAGGATTGATGTTGAGCTTAATTTTCATTTCTACCCTCCTGCGGACAACTTTTTTTAATTTTTAAGAGAGCTTCAGAGAGAACTGAAAATTCAGGGGTACCCGTGCCGACGGGGACGAAAGGCAAGGCTAACGAAGCCTTTTGTTCCCTGAGGTACGCCCTGGGGCGGACAGAAACCATATATAAGGCCTGTCGTCCCTGAAGATTTCCTTGATTTTTCCCTGAGTTTCGGAGCCTGTTTTTTGCCAGATTCGATATGAATTCACTCGTCATCCTTCACCTCCTGAACTCTCGTCACAACACCGTTAGAACAAGTAAGAGTTTCCGGAAACTCGCGAATATGCCTTTTCACCGTCTTAGTACTGACTTTAATTAAGGCTGCCATATCACAGAGTCTTACTTCTCCACTGGACTCACAGAAACGGAACGCTTTGATTAATTTTCTGAATCTACTTTTCTGTTCTTTGGATTTAAATTTCTGGGGAACGTGAAATTCAGAGGTGCCTGTGCCAGAGGGACGGAAGGCAAGGCTTGGCTGCAGCCTTCCGTTCCGAAGGGCACACTCTGCGCTAGCGGAGAGGGTCAGGGACACTCTATATATAAGCCTGTTGTCCCTGTCCTTGATATCAAAATCATAGGTACCTTTCTCTGGTTTTTTCCCTAAATCTATATCCAGAGAAGCACCCATTATTGCTTCATTCTCGCACTCTATCATGGAAGAGCTTGACTCTCTTCCATAGTTTGTTATATCGACTTTAACCTTCATTTTCTTTCTCCTGATTAATCTTTGAGATGATGTTGTTGGTAACCTTGAACTCGTCCGAGAACTCCTTCACATACCGCCTTACGGTCTTACCGCTGATACCGAGGTACTCCGCGATGTCCGAGATATGAACATCTCCGTCAAAAGCACAGATTTCGAATGCTTTCACAAACTCCGGTCTCTTCGTACTGATAGGTTTATTCCTCGGGCTCTTGGCAAGGTTAGACTGCCAGCTTCCCGGCACCGTCGCGTCGTCTAAGAGTCCGTAGTCCAGTCTATGGAGCGGATAATCAAACCATACGTTCCTGGGCTTAAAAGGAGCGAACTCTCTAAGTGTTCCTTCTATCCTGTATGCCGGTAGACCGCGCTTCCCCATGAAGAACTCTGCGTTCTCCGGAACCTCTAGCTCAGTCATATCAACAACAGCATCGGGGTCTCTGGAAAAGACTCCACTTCCAGAGGACCTATCCATAGACTTCTTTCCGCCCTGTACGCCCTTGGAGTGGTGGTGGCAGTACACAACCGCCGCACCGGTCTCCGTACATACGCGGTCGAACTCGTTACAGAAGAGTCCCATATCGGACGCGCTGTTCTCGTCGCCTCCCATGGTGAGTTTGTAGATAGGGTCGAAGATAACCGCTACGAAATCTTTACCTCGAATTTTCCTCAGTACTTTCGGTACGAGCTTATCGAGCGGCGTAGCATGACCACGGAGGTTCCAGATATCGATATTCTCCATGTGGGAGTTTGCGATACCCAAAGCCTCATATATCTTCATGAAACGCCTGATACATGACGCATGGTCGATTTCAAGGTTGATGTAGAGAACTTTTCCCTGCTTCACTCCAAAGCCCAGCCAAGACGTACCCTCCGCTACGGCGACTGCAAATTGCATGAGAACAAGACTCTTACCGGCCTTTGAGGGGCCTGTGACTATCATCTTGTGTCCACACCGCAAAACGCCTTCTACAAGGACATCCTTGAGTGGTGGTGGGTTATTCTTGAACTGCGCAAGGTTCACCACTGGCGGCAGATCATCTGCATTAGCTGCAAGTGCCTTCTGCCAATCGTCCCAGCTCTTAGTACCGATATTCGTTCCGATGAGTTTCTGCACTCTTCCATTTCTTGTAGCACCCGGAAGTCTCGATAGCCTCGATGGGTTAGAGTTCTGGCCGTCTATCTCGAAGCCTTTATCCTCCAGGAACGAGTACAGGAACGTGACTCTCTCCCTGAACTCTCCGAGGCTACTAGCATCGACTCGGACTATGGCATGGAGGCTTTTACCCGCACTGGACGTGAGCGTCGCTATCGGAAGCTCGTACTGCAGGAGTATTCTCTTCTGGTCCTCAATTGGCGTTGTATCGGACTCCACTAGAGCATAGCGGTATGACGTGACATTCGCGTTCCCAAGTCCCGAGCCGTCAAGAGCGTTGATTCTAATCCACGCTCCACCTTCCTCTTTCCAGTCTCCGATAGTGGCACCGAGGTCATCGGGATATCTATTAAGAGACGCTAAGAGCTCAGAGCATGTACGAGAGAACACACCGCCGTACGGTTTCCACTTACCGTCCTTCTCCAGGAAGGAGTCCACGGTATAGCCAACATACTCGTCGCCGTTGAAGAGGACCTCGAGAGCCTTCCTGAAATCTGAGACTGACGAGTTCTGGGTGTAGTTATCATCCACTCCTATCGTCGCGTTCCAGTCCAGTGGCTGAGAGGATGCAGCATACTTCCAGCCTCTATCCTTTGCCATCTGGAAGATTGTGGCGACGGTCACGGGAGTATCGCTACCGTTGAACGTCTCCCATTTTCTCTGGCATTCGCCCTCGTGGTATCTTTTGTCTCCACGGCTCCACTCGTCCCAGACTGAGCACGGTACGCCTTCAGTCTTCAAGGCAAAACCTACATTAATCCACTCCTGGTAGCTCAGAGCAGATACATCTATCGCACTGAGCGCACTTCTTATTTCATCTGTCATACTCTGACTCCTTTGGGTGTGTAGGTCTCGGGATTGAAACCATATGGCAATCTCCAGCCATTGCTGCTGATACGCGCGATGACAGCCGAAGCCTCATCCTTCTTCCATTCGCCGACATGGCGAAAGTTGTAGCGCTCGAGCATTCGTATCTGCTTCGGGGTGGTAAGACCTAGATCCTTACGAGCGTTGAGCCTGTTTAAAAGCTCATGAGCATATCCGCAGGATTTCACCTCTTCTGGTGCAATTCCCCAGTTGCTCAGGGACAACAGTTGTTTCTCCGACGGCGGCCCAAATTCCCACGTAAATGTAGGTTCATAGCTCAGTAGAGCATCGTCTGAAAGTGATACTGCATACTGCAGCGGGTCCACGAGAATGAGCTTCTTGTGTCTCATTTTCCAGAGCTCTTCTTTGAGCTTTTCTTCGCGGTCACGAACAGCATCTCTTTCGATTTCTTCCTCCGCTTCAAGAAGATCCACGGCTCCACCTTCTTCGATTTTCTTATTGAGTTTCTCTTCTTTCTCTGTTGAGAGCCCAAGGAGCGACGATGGCCTACAGAGGTCATGACGAGTGGTAAGCCACAGAAAATCCAGCACTAGAAGCTCTTTTTTGCCAGGGTATAGACGAGTGCCTCTTCCTAGAATCTGCTGATAAAGGCTCCTGATTTTGGTGGGTCTAAGACACACAATACAGTCCACACTCGGACAGTCCCAGCCTTCTGTAAGGAGCATAGAGTTGCAGAGAACATCGATTTTTCCCTTCTCAAAACTCTTCAGTATTCCTTCTCTTTCTGTGCTTTCACCATTCACCTCGGCAGCCCTGAAGCCGTGCTTCTGGAGTATCGCAGTGAACTTCTGAGACGTAGAGACAAGTGGAAGAAATACTACTGTTTTCCTGTCCCTAGCGTACTTTGTCATCTCGTCTGCAATCATCTCGAGGTATGGGTCAAGTGCACTTCCGAGTCCCGATGCGGAGTAGTCTCCGTTCGATATCGCGACGTCTCTAAGGTCAACTTTGAGAGGTATCATCTGAGCCTTTATTGGGCAGAGCCAGCCGTCGCGGATTGCGTCTCTGAGGCCGTATTCGTACGAAATATTCTCGTAGAACTGCGTTAGATTTTTCTTATCCGACCTCGTGGGTGTAGCAGTAACTCCGAGAACTTTTGCCTCCGGGAAGTGGTTCAAAACTCTGAGGTATGAATCACTCATGGTGTGATGCGCTTCATCTACGACGATATGAGAGAAGTAATTCTCGGGGTATTCGTTGAGTCTTTGAGAGTTCGACAGGGTCTGAACGGAGCCAAGGACAATAGGATCAGGGGAACCGTATGCATGGCTATCTGCTTTCTCAAAGGACGAACTGAGTCCAGCAAAAGATGAGAGCTTGTCTCGAGCCTGTGATAAAAGTTCTGTTCTATGTGCTAAAACAAGAGCATGGCTACCAGGTTTAAGAGTTTCTTTTATAACTTCAGAGAAAATTAATGTTTTACCCCCACCTGTTACCATGGCAATTAATGTATGAAGACGGCCGTCCTCCCACGAGGAAAGAACGGCGTTAACTGCTTCTTTTTGATATGGTCTTAGTGTCATCTCGGCACCTCAGAACGGAATGTCGTCAGAGTCCGAGAGCGGCGCCTTGTCGAAGTCCGGGTCGTAATCGATGTAGTAAGCGACATCATTGCACTCCTTGTTCTCTCCATACTTGTTGACGTACTGGCGAACCTTGAAGTGTGCCCTGCCCTTCGCGCCCATGACCTTACTCCAGTCCATGACGACTGCCTGTCCGTGCTTCTTGAGACCGATAGATCTGAAGAAAGAGGAAATCTTCCACTCAAGAGCCTTTGTTAAGAGGAGGTCCGTTCTAACCGAAGCCGTACCATTCGGGGACTCTACCTCGAGAATGAGAGTTGCCTTATTGCAAGGTGCAATCTTCTCGGAGCCGTTGAATCTGCCCCTCTCAAAGCTCGTAACCTTGAAGGAATAATCTCCTTCATTGAGTACGATAAATCCCTTTCCGTCTTCCTGGATGCTGTCATCCCAGCCCATCTCTGCTGAATACATATTTTCTGCCATTTCTTATTTCTCCTTTGCAATTAATGCCTTAATCTTTGTAAAATTCGGAATTATCCAGTTCTGGACAAAATCGTTGCTATACTGGCTGATAGGTGTGTCTATCGGGTACTTTCCCTTCTTTGCGACTATCGTTTGTAGCTCTGACTCAGTGATACCCTCGCTCTTCATCAGCTCCATTAGTGTAGGAGGAGCTATCTCAAGTTCGGGTGATTCTGTAGTGTTCTGAACTACTGTCTCGCCTTTCTCTTTTGGGAAGATTGGAGCGATAGACGAGAACGCCAGAGGCAACTCTTCGTTGAGTCCAAAGCGATTCTTAGCGTCCCAACACGGGTGGTGAGTGGTGTAGATAACCCTCATACCGCCGACAGCTTTCTTCGCCCCGCCGTCATTACCAACAACCATAGTCTTGTAATTACAGAAAAGGACGGCATCGGCCCATTCCTTCACGAGTGGTCCGACCTGCTTTGTGAGCTTCATTTCCCATCGATCGAACGCACCCTGTTCCTCTGGTAGCTCCTGCTTTCTCATCTTTGCGTGAGCAATGATGATGACATTCACACCCTTCCCGATGAGCTCATTGAGCTTTGACAAAAACACTCCGAACTCCTCTCCGAGATACGTGTACCCCTTGCCGTAGCCGAGAGACTCGATACCCTCAACACGGTACTTCTTACAGATGTACTTCGAGCACATGCTCTCTGCTGCATCAGCTGTGTCGATAACAAGAGTCCTGCAGATAGAAGGGTTCTTGATAACCTCGTCCACTACAGCCTTGAGGTCGTCCCAGTTTTTGATGTCGCTTACGCGCTTAGTATCAATCTGGTCTGTTCCACCTTCGAGGTCGAAGATGAGAGGGTCTGGAGCCTGCGATGCAAGCGTTGACTTCCCGATACCTTCACAGCCACTGATAACAACCTTAACGGCTCTGGTCTGTTTTCCGGTTTTGATATTCAAGTTCATCTCTTCCTCCTACCTAAGCGATGCGTTAAGTACGCTGACGATTTCGACTCCGGGAACTTCAGTACCCTTCCCGATAAGTGCCTTGACCTCGTCCTTGTAGATTTCAGACGGGTAGTAGTGGATGCACTTCTCGTAGCCGTTTTCCTTCAAGAACTCCTGAGCCTTGGCGTTGTCTGAGATTTCCACTCTCTCAGATTTGCGGTAGCTCAGAGTTGCAACACCGAGGTCCGTCTTCTTGCCCTGGCAGGCGTTGTCGAGATAAGAGAGAAGTCTCTTCTCCTTGTTCTCCAGAACCTTACGTCTCTTAGAAAGACGGCTCTCCTCTTCCTTGAGTGCTGTAACTTCTGAACGCACATTGAGGACATACTTCGCCACGTTCTCAAGCTTCTTCTGCCTCTCCATTTCGAGTGACTTAAGCTCTTCGAATAGCTCGTCACAGTTCTCTGGTAGCGCTCCATTTTCATCGGGCTCGAGAAATGAGAGGATGGTGAGAATGGCAGTGTCAATTTCATAGAGCTTCATACTTCGCCTCCTCATTGAAACCGACAACTTCGACCTCTGATATAAGGTCTCCGGGGATGATGACCGTTGCTTTCGGGTTCTTACCAAAGAGCCTCTTGTAGAGCTTCTGAGATAATCCCACACTTCTGCACGTCGCATAATCTGCGCTACGGTCTTTACGGCTGACTGAAATACGTAATTTTTCAGGCATATATTTCTCCTTTGTAGGCCTCACTTGTTGACCTACAATGTATGGACAGGAGAAAGCCTGATTTGGACATCGTAAGAGAAAATTTATGAAAGTTTTTTCTTTCTGTTTACGTATGCTGTTGGATTGCTGTATATGTCTGAGCAGAAGAATTCACCAGGGGTGCTCAAAAAACTTTTGATTTCGGCAAGTTTCTCCTGAGCTCTAGAATAATTGCGCGCAACAGCATCATACTTCATTCCTAGTTCAGTACATATTTCACCATAGCCATGTCCACAACCGTCTTTGAGATAAACTACGGTTGCCTGAATATCGGGAAGAAGAGCATAAAGAAGATCCTTGTATTTACTTTGAAAATCATGTCTCTCCTCCTCTTCTTCAACATTCGAACTATCATCAGAGAGAAGAAGTTGAGTCCTATTCCTGAACTCCCCATCCTCACCGATATCGTCTAAGCTACAGACAACATTGCGCGTTTCCTTCTTTTCGTTGTTGCGGTCGAACCCACCCCAGACTCTATCTATAACCTTGTTATCACTGAGATTTTCGTCAGACTCATTGGGTCTTGTTTTTCTAAACTCCTCACGGGTTTTATCAATAAAAAGCGTATATTCATCGTCATCTAGTTCGATTTCTGTTTTTATGCCATTATTTCCTGGCATAATGATCTTTTTCCCCATTTCGCTGTCTCCTTACGGGCAGCGATACGGCATAAAAATGTGATCAAAGTGACAGCATCTTTAGCCGGACATTCCTGCCCGGAAAAATTGATGCCGTCCGTGTTCCAAGACAGATGGCTTAGAAATTACTCGCCTCTTGAAATTTGGAACCCTTGTTGATCACTCAAGGACTTCAAAAAGCGACCGTATACTCGAGAAAGTTAAACTTTTTAAATGCATGGTCTCTATTTCACGTGGTATATTTATGAAAAAGCACACATTCCTCGGAATATATGCATTGATGCTATTAAATTGGGAATTTACTGTCTGATTTATGGTGGAGTTATATTGTGGTGTTTTGTGGTGTTTTGTGGAGTTAACGTGGCCGAGAATCAGGAATTCGCCAATTTTGTACAAAAGATTAGAACCATTTCATCGGAAACGGATTGTGGAGAATTTCTAAGAGGTCTTTTATTCAAAATTGGTCCAAAGCATAATGAGGATTTCACTCAAAAGGTTATTAACTGCCCCGCTTCGACTCTACGCCAATATTTTAATGGACAAACAGGCATAAGTGGCCCTTTCTTTGATTTTGAATATGACAAACCAGGGTTCAGAGCTTATCTGAACGACTTGTCCGATGAAAATGCTATTTTTCTTGCCGATCAGTTCAAAGAAGAAATCCCTGAAATTAACGCAATAAATCTCGCGGATACTCTAAGCGATAAGCTGGGAACAATCCTTGCAGCTCGAAAGAAAAGAGAACCTAGAAAATACAAACCACCGCAAAAAATTAACAAGCAGCTATTCTTAAATTTTGATAAGCCTAACCAAGATAATCAGTACCAACTGACACGCGAAGCGATGAATCATTGTTTATACCCTCACTGTTCAAAACGCTTCTATAACAGCGATAATCCCACCGCAGGACCACTATGCGAGGTTGTTTTTATAGATGAAAATGCTTCCAACAAAGACGATATCTCTAATTTAGCTGTCATGTGTCCAGAGTGTGCGATGAAATATAGGTCAGGGCATTCCGCCGAAATAGAGGAAGAATTAAAAAAACGCAAAAAATTCTTTCTGCAAGATTTTAACGCACAGAATCGGCTGTCAGAAATAAAGCTAACTAAGGGCGCAGAGATACTTTTTAGAAATATACAAAATCTTAGTGCTGACATAATAGTAAAATATCCGGAGACAGAACCGACCGATATCAGGAATAAGATAAAACCAGAATATAGCATCTTGGTCTGTGAGATTGCGCCACTGTCTTCATCATATTTTAAAATAATAGAAGATATTCAAAAGAACCTAGAAATGACAGGAGACTTAAATTTTGATGATTTCAAGAATTCGGTCCATACTGCATACTGCGCAGAAAGTTGTAGAACAGAAAATCAAAGCGATATTTTTGAAAACTTGGCACAATGGTTAAGAGGTACTACAAATGTAGAACTTATAATCTGCAAAGCGGTCCTTTCCTACTTCGTACAAATTTGTGAGGTGTTCGATGATCTTTCCAAGTAAATTGTTTAAATATAGCGAGAGCGTAATATCAGGATTTCCTCCGATTCTTCTTGTATTGCAAGATGGGCCTCGTGGCGTTAAAGAGCTGTACTTTGCAACAAAGGGCTCCTTTTCAAATGTTTCTGGATTTATAGATGCATTAGATTGCCTTTATGCACTAAAGAAAATATCACTCGATTCAGAGTCAAAAATTAAACTAACAAATGAGGTATCACCATGCTAAAAGAAATACAATGCGATAGTTTTCTTTCTCAAGGTAAAAAAAGACCCCCCATCATATTTGACAGAGGGTTGAATACTATCTTAGGTGAAGTTTCTACAGAAAACTCTATAGGCAAAACAACAATGCTATCTATCATTGACTTTTGCTTTGGAGGCGATGCTTTTCCAAAACAAGATGTGAAATCTTATATTGGAAAAGATAACCCAATCAACTTCACGTTTGAATTCAATGGGAAAGAATATAGTTATGCGCGCTATGAATCGACCCCTGACTTAGTTTGGAGATGCTCACGTCAATACGAACGACAAGAAAAAATATCTCTCGAGGAGTTCAACGAGGAGCTTAAAGAAAAATATGGCTTAACGTCATCAGACCTCAAGTTTAGAGAATATGTTGGCGTTCTCATCCGATATTACGGAAGAGGAGAAATCAAGCCTGAATTTCCTCTAGACACAAATAATGCTAAGGCAACAATAAAGTTAGATTGGCTGGAGAAAATTTTCGGCAGGTATGGCGAGATTAAAGAATATAAGGAAGAAATAGACCAAATAAATGATAAGAAGAAAGCGCTAGCGGAAGCAAGAAAACACGATTTTTTACCCAAAAAGATAAATAAAAAAGAATATGAAAAAAATGAAGAGAAAATATCAGAGCTAAAATACTCATTAGGTAACATAGTAAATAAGGCAGATAAAAAAATAACACAAGAAGATTTGGAGCAAGCCTATGAGACGGAATCAATAACCTCCGGCATAAATGAGCTTAAATCTAAACAGAGAAACTTGATAGCTAAAGAAAAACTTCTAGAAAGAAACATTGAGAATAAGAAGGAACCTACAAACGAAGATATTGAGAAATTGAAATCCTTCTTCCCTGGCGTTGACTTCGAGCGGCTAGAATTCGTACTTAATTTTCATCGTAAAATAACTGGAATATTGTCTTCTGAGATGGAAGAAGAAGCAAACAGCATCGAAAATTCACTAAAAGCGATAAATACCGAAATAAAAATTAAAGAGGATGAGCTTAGGAAGAAAGGCAATCACGTAAATATCAACGCAGATGTCTTCGAAGAATATTCACAACAAAAGAATGAAATATTTATTCTTAAATCGTCTAACGATAGATACCTAGAGGACAAAGAACTAACGGACAGAAGAAAACGAGCTTCTTCAGAGTTAACAAAAAAAGAGAAAATCGTTTTAAATTCAATCTTTCAATCATTAAATGAGAAGATAGCCAGCTACGAAGAATACATCTTCTCTGATGACAGAAAGCCTCCCACAATTAAAATGACATCCAAATCTGGGTATGAATACAGGGCTGAACAAAATAAGGGAACAAAAGCCGCATACAAGTCTTTGGTAATATTTGACCTTGCTCTATTAAATCTCACCGAGATACCTTTTATGATTCATGACTCTTTTATCTTTAATAATATTGGAGACAGCCAGCTTGAAAAAATATTAGAACTATACTTAAAAGAGAAAAAGAAGCAGATTTTCATTGCCTTCGACAAAGCTAATTCATACAAGGGAAACACTAAAACAATTATTGACCAACACTGCGTTCTACAGCTTAGTGACAACGGGAACGAGCTGTACGGCGAATCTTGGGCAAAGAAAAGAAAGGAGATTCAAAATGAGAATAAGGCAGAGTAATTGCTCTGCCCTATTTGAAGCCTCACTAGACGAACATTCTTTGCAATAATCCCACTTTGATATGCTTCAACCTCTCGAGTTTTTGTTGATATAGAGAAAGAAGTGAGTCAATGGAAGCAAGCGTCTGTCCTATTTTTTCTTGTTCTTCCTTTTTAGGCACAAGAATATTCTCACGCAAAAACTCATCAACAACAAGTTCGTTCATCATTGTTCCAGCTTTTGTGGTACGGACAAGGATATTCCTCATTATTGGCTCATAATGAATATAGTATTTCCAAAATGCTACCGGCATTTCTTTTAAAGGTCTTAAAGCACTAAATCGCGGAGACATTATACCATCTCCTACATCATTAAGAACAAACCTGCCATATCTGAACTCTTTGCTGGTATGCCCTTCAAAAGCTATGTCGCCAATTCTAAGCCTTTTATAATTTTTGAGAGAACTATCAGCAGCACCGTTACCTGCCTCCTTATACTGCATCGTTGCAACCGAGAGAGTTTTTTCATAAGGTAACAAATCATCATTACGCTCAAAGAGTGGAGCGTAAAGCTCTCCTAACTTCCGATATTCCCAAGCATCGGTAAATTCTGAAAACCTCATTTCCGGGACATTCTCACCTTCTTTAGGGAACATTTTCTGCAAGAATGCCTTCTTAAGATTTATGAGCCTGTCACACTTACGCTGATGAAGGGTAAGA
>CAVJEL010000052.1:9377-12608 GCA_963648635.1 Ruminococcus intestinalis | reverse complement strand
GCTGTTATAACGGTGTTGTCAAAGACGAATTAAGTAGCACTGAGGAAGAAAATGGACTGGGAGAAAAAGTATCAAGAACTCAAAGAAAGGGTTGATGGCATTACTTCAACAGACGAAGAGAAGAAGAGGATAAAGAAAGAGGAGGAGCTTTTTGCCTCACGCGGCTTGGAGGAGTACATAGCCCTCACTCACACAATACTCTCACGCCTCGATGTGTTCCCACTCTTGAGTGCGACGGCTGGCGGAACTGTATTCAACTCCTTATTTCTCAATAAGGCAGGGAGAAAAGATGACGAGAGGTTTAGAACGGAGGGTTATGAAAACCTGGAGAAAGGCCCATTAGTTCTGTCGCTCAAGGCTCAGGGACCGTCGTATAAGGAAATCACCATGAGGCTGAGGGAAGTATATGTCGCTGTTGATAAACTTCTCGTGTCTTCTCCCTTCTACTACGAAAGCCTGGAGAAGGATCCTCTCGAGAAAAGTGAAGGCAGGGGACGGAGAATAGTTGTCTCCTCTTCTTTGACGGACTCTAGTCCTTTGGAAAAGGAAGGAGAAAGCTATTTCATTATCGATGTCACGCAGTGTCTTCTTCCTTGTGAAGAGAAGTATTGATGGAAAAAAAGATTATCTCAAAAGAGATTAAAGAAATGGATATGGAGGAATTATGAAAGAGAATGATTTAGTTGAAAGGCTACGAGAAGAGTATCTCGAGGGCGTTGATTTTGACGCCACAGAGAAGGATGAGAGTGTAGAAATGCGATACGACGACATATTCTCGTATTTCATGCTTGCACTCAAAATGGAGGACAAAGATCTTATGAAGCTTTGTCTTGAGATTATCGAACGCTACCAGACGAGCGTCTATCGCGTTGAAGGTGGTGAGGACGAGAGAAGAGCCACCATCGTCAGGTACAGCGAGCTTCCGGAGAAATTTAAAAAACTATCAGGCGGCACTCTAAAAGACCTCAATGACCTCAACTCTTCGTTCTGCCCGTTCTACGGAACGCCTGAGGAGATGATGGCGATGTATAGAAGTGCTGATGAGAAAGACGGTGTGAAGAACCTATTCGAGGGGATAAGGGAAATGATTGATGACCTGTCGTACACCCGGTCTTCCGTCTACGGGAAGGACAAAGAGTTCGGGGAGGGAGTATCGAAGTATTTTGTTTCCTGGCTTTACAGGTTCTGGACCCTCTTTGAAGAAAATGAAGAAGAATTCATTTCTTCTGATTTCGGCTCGAGCTCAGCTTTTACCGAGATGGTGAACGCTCTCTGTGATTTGACTGTAAACCACGCTTTTGAGAACCATTTCGATATACTCCTGAGATATTTGACGAAGTGTGTGCGTAAGTACGGCTGGAAGTATGATGACGAGAGCTGGATTGGGGGAGTAATCAATAACTCCATATGGCACGACAACTATCATACTTTTAATAGTTCAATGTACATGGCAGAAAGCATTGGAGAAGACTATGAGATAAATTCATACCCAGAAAACAGCCTCGAGATATTGAGAGACATATACGCCCACAGGATGTGCCTTCCGGGGACGGAAGAAGGAAAGAAGGCGTTCTTCAACCTCATAGGAAAGTATAACCCGTCGAGAGAGATTATAACCCTTATATGGGACGACTCATATTTCAATCCGTTTTTCATAGATGAAATGCCACTTTCCGTTGCTGCCAAGAATGCCAATTTTGATAGTGAAAAATATAGATTTCTTGTCGTGGCGGACTATGATCTTAATCCGAAGGAAGCTCTTCGCATCCCGCCCCTCAGCTACGCATACATAAGGGGAGACAGAAAGGCCGTCGATACTCTGACTTCAATCGGTGCCGATCCGTGGATAAGTGATGAAGACGGCAACAACAGCCTCCACAAAGCACTTTCCCTCGAGGGGACAAAGCTCGAGAACGTCGTAAATACTGCGCCGGGAGAGTGTTTCTTTGAAAAGAACAACAAAGGCGAGACCCCGATTGACTCTTATCTCTCAAGAAAGAAGAAGGAATTATTAGATTGTTCTCATAAAGATGAAACAAGGAGTGGAAAATGACGAAAGAAACTAAAGAGTTTATTGAGAATACACTCTATAGTGATATGAGCTTTTCTCAAGTGACTGAGGAGGCGGCAAAACGGTTTCACTGCACCCTCTGCGGTAAGCCCTTTGACTTCTGGGACGTCCAGGAGTCGTTGGGTATGGAATACTCAATGGGGTTCGGGTCAAAGTATGACGGGAGGCATATCAAAATAAGATTCTGCATTAAGTGTTTTGACTCCCTCATCGAGAAAATTACCTCAGCGTCCAAGGAGAGTCCGTTTCTCGATAGCCCATACTATGACGAAGACGACGATGACGGTATTCCCGGTGTTACGACTGAAGAAGAAATGGAGGAGCTCGAGAATCATCTTCGTGAAAAGGAAGGGGAAAATACCGATAAAAAGTCATGAGATTGGACTTTGATTCAGCGTTAGGGTGTTCCCTCTGTTGTGTCACGAATTGCAATATCTTTTGAGAGCGTATTGAATTGTTTCTATTATATCTTCCTTGAGCCACTCCGGCTCGAGGACTGTCAGCGACATGATGCGCTCAAGGACCCATTTTCTGCAATCGTAGTAAGAGTGGGTTTCAGCTTCAAAGATAATGGAGCCGTCAGAGTTATCTGTTATCGTGACGCTGTCGGGCCATTTCTTCTCTTTGACATATACTGCTCCATCTGCATCAATGAGGAATTTCACTCGATAAGGCTCAGCGTCGTAGATTATGCCGAAGGGGTCGTCGAGGAGTTTCTTTAAATCGATGTTTTGAGGAGGAATGCTACCGTCTTCTGTTCTTATGACACTCTTGATTCTCTCGAGGGCGAGCATCCTCAACTCGTTGTATCTGTTATAAACATAAAGGTAGTAGTCACCGGTATTTGAGAAGATGACGATGGGGTAGACTGTGTAGCTGTAGCTGTTCCCAGTGTAGAGATTACAGTATTCGAATGTCATCCATTCCTTCTTCTCGATTGCCTCGATTATTTGGGATATGACCTCGGCTATCTTCTTGTTATCGACCTTTTTGGTAATGTTTGATGAAGATATGATTAAAGGAGGTTTAGCGGTATTCCTCTCCATGAGAGCGCCTCTTTCGGATGCCATAATCTTTAGTTTTGTAAAGAGATGTCTCGCCTCGACTTCAAGTGCGGGGTTGTTCGGTATGTCGGAGAGAAGATAGTTGAAGACGGCCCT
>CAVJEL010000052.1:0-9251 GCA_963648635.1 Ruminococcus intestinalis | reverse complement strand
AGACGGCCCTTGTGGTTTTACCAAGGGCTTCGGCGAGCTCATAGATTGTGGCACCTCTATCCCTATGTAAGAGCCTTGTCACAACAATGTATTCGTCAAGATAGTCTTTCATCGCCTTAAGTATAATCGCAATCAAACATTTTTTCTTTTTTGATTTTCCTCTGAATCGTTTTTTCAGTGTTGGCGGTTATATTAGCTCCACATAAGGAGAGAGATATGCTGTTCTATGAGATGGATTATCAGATAGACAAACCCCTCTATACTGAAGAGAAGAAAGACGTGAGGGCGGAAAAAAGAAGGCTTGTCAATATTATCAACCGTCAGGAGCACACAGTTTCCAAAACCATGCGTTTTGATATTGTGGAGACAAACGACTACAACATTTTCATCACGGTATTTATCAGCGACGAGAATAAGGACGATGAGAGGGAGAAGGTAAAGGAGTTCTTAGCGTCTCTCGGCGTAAGCGGCGTCAGGCTCCTCTCTCTCAGGGAGATTACAATCCGCTCATACATAGAGAATATCGAAACGGCTAACAGCAATGGTTTTGTAGATAACCCTCGGCTTCTGTTATCAAAGGTGGATGAAAATATCAGGGGATATCAATATGATACGAGCTTCAAGGAGCAGATTGTGAGCGAAACGCTTACACGTGAGGAAGCTCTCGAGAGGGCGCGTAAGCTTTGTTGTATTCCCGACCTCGAGGATGAAATCGAGAGGATATTCAAAGGTGCAGCATCCTTGTCTCCTTTTGCGCATCCTGTGCAGTATGTAGTCTTCTGTGATAGTGAAAATGCTAGACGAAAGGTCAGGGAACTCTTAGTCGCGAGTCTCTACAGCGTCGGACGACTCAGGAGCAGAAGAATATGTTTTGTCGGCTCCGATTCTCTCGATGACGAAGATTGCGATTCTTTTGATGGCGAAGAAGAGGCATCTCTCTATGACGTACAGCGTGGAAGCACCTTGATTTTCAGAGCGCCATACATCAGCTACAGCGACGGTATGAGAAAAGACCGGGATGATGGGGTAAGAGAGGTTTGTAAATCCATATTGAAGTATCACCAGAATACTTTGACCATCATCGAGCTTAAAAAGAAATCAGTTGAGACCTTCGAGAATATAAAAGAGGCCCTTCCTGGTATAAGATTCGTTGTTTTGAAGGAGAGGATGATTGACGCAAAAAAGGCGAAGAGGACACTCAAATCCCGTGCTAGTAGCGACGGAATAAAGGAGTGTAAGGCACTTTTGTCTTTGGTTGATGAGAAAACCGACTATTACTACGATGACCTTGATAAGCTCTACTCAACCTGGTTCGACACAAGGCTCTGTCAGGAGGTATACCCTCAATATAAGGATCTTGTGGCGGGAAAATCCGCGCTCCCGAGGAAAGTGAAGGGAAGTGCATACGGTGATCTCGAAAAACTCATAGGGCTCGAAAGCGCGAAGAAGGTTATCAGAAGCGCCATTGACTACAATAAGGCCAGAAAGATTTTCTCTGATAACGGTATTGAAGATGAAACCATGTGCCGCCATATGGTATTCACAGGGAATCCCGGAAGTGCAAAAACAACGGTAGCGAGGCTCTTTGCTCAGATTATGAAGGACAACGGGATTCTACCCTGTGGTAATCTCATCGAAGTTGGACGCGCAGATATCGTGGACAGGTACGTCGGAGGAACAGCTCCGAGAGTAAAGAATCTCTTTGAAAGAGCCCAGGGGAATGTCCTCTTCATCGACGAGGCTTATTCCCTCTATGACGGGGACAGAGGACTCTACGGAGACGAAGCTGTCAACACGATTGTGCAGGAGATGGAGAATCATAGATCCGACACAGTCGTTATCTTTGCCGGCTACAAGGATAAGATGGAGACATTTCTCAACTCTAATCCGGGACTTAAAAGTCGAATTGCATTTCACGTCAACTTCGACGACTACAGCGAAGATGAACTCTGGCGCATACTCAATCTCTTTGTCGAGAAGGGAGGAATGACGATGGAAAGAGACGTTGAGGAAAAGGTGAGGCCGATTTTCCGTGAGGCTTCGACTCATCAAAACTTCGGTAACGGCAGGTTTGTACGTAACCTCTATGAAAAAGCAAGGAGAAACCAGGCGTCGAGAGTTGTGAATATGGATGAAGACCACCGCGATAGGAAAGCTTTGACTCTTCTCATTTCTGATGACTTCGAGGCTCTCGGGGATTATACGGAAAAAGATAGGATTATCGGATTTGCATCGTAGGAGGAGAAAATGACAATACCATTTGTAATAACAAAGAAGGACGGAGTCGAGAGGCAGTACGATGTTTTCTCGCTGCTTTTGAGCGAGAGGATTGTCTTTCTTAACGGCCCGATTGACGATACCGCCGCCAACAGCATCATCGCCCAGCTCTTATACCTCAATGCAGAGGACAGCGAGAAGGAGATTTCACTTTATATCAACTCGCCTGGAGGGAGCGTGAGTGCGGGGCTTGCAATATACGACACGATGAGGAATATAAAGGCACCGGTACATACAATTGGAGTAGGTATGGCTGCCTCAATGGCGTCATTGATCCTCTCTGGCGGTAATAAACGCTCCATCCTTCCACACTCTAAAGTCATGATTCATCAGCCTCTTATAGCAGGCGGAATCGAAGGTAAGGAGACAGACATATCAATACTGGCAAAGAATCTTTCTTCGACCCGCAGGACAATAGCCGAGATTGTAGCAAAGCACACAGGTAAGACGGTCAAAGCCGTCGAGAGAGATATCGAGAACGACAAATACATGAGTGCGGAGGAAGCTGTGAAATACGGTCTCTGCGATAAGGTGATAGCTATCGCTTGAGCTTATTCTTCTTTGAAAACACCTACGCGTGAAGTAGAATCTCTTAGAAGGGGGAAAGTATGAATGAAATACAATATAGTGGTTTCATGGTAATCCCGACATCGGCATTATATTGAGATTTCTCTTTTTATTTCCGCCCCTTTTTGAGCTATAGTAATGATGAGAATGTAATGGAGGAATGATGAAGGAAAGAATAATTGTTGCCGGTGGTATATCGGAAGTGGAGCTTTTACGTACTCTCAGCAGAAACGGTGTAAATACATTTGCTCTCCGTGTTATGAGTCCTGTGGACTTATGTGAATATGCGCTAATCAAGGCTGGATGCGATATGCCGAAGAGGCTGAATTACCTCGACTGCACGGGAATAATCCTTTCTATCCTCAAGCGTGGCGATAACTCCTATTTTGCATCTTCAACTTCATTCAGAGATGCCGGAAGAGTATTCTCGTCCCTCAACCTTCTGAGGGGACTTGTCATAGATGGCGATGAGGAGGACGGGTTAAGAAGAGGGCTTGAAAACGGGACATTCCCTTCCAAGAACAATGCGATAATAAAGCTTTACAAAGACTATATCCATGCCGTCAAGAATCTCGGCCTTGATGATATCTCCCTTATGAGGAGGACACTGGACTACGGCGCAGGACTTGACGCAGAGCTCATCATACTCGAGGAATATAAACTCTCTCCGCTTGAAGAGAAAGTAGTCTCGGCTGTCGGGGAAAATGTCAAAAAGGTAAGTATTCTTTCCTTTTATAAAGAAAGCGACTGCAAATGCAGTAAGGGCTTCATAAAAGCTTATGGAGAGGGTAATGAAGTTGAGACTGTCATAAGTACAATCTATAGAAACAACCTTCCTCTTGATGAATGCATCGTCGCTTCCGCCAATACCGAGCTCCAGTCGCTTCTTTTCTACGATATTTCAAAGCTTTATGATATCCCGCTGACTTTCTCGACGGGACTTCCTGTATCTCTTTCGGCTCCGGCTTCTCTTCTTTCTGCTCTGATTGAGTGGAACACCTTCGGCTATAACGGTAAGGATGCATGGAAAGCACTTCTTGAGAACGACGGCTTCAACGGTGCAAAGTTCAAGACCGATATCGCACTCGGCGACATGAGAAGTAAGGTATTTATCGATATGGTCGGATCTCTTCGGCTATCCTTTGCCTCCGACAATGCCGTGAAAGTGCAGGAATACGAGAAAAGCCTTCACGAGAGACTTAAAGTTACTTCTAAAGAGCGGAGTGAGGTAGAGGAGAAGATAGCGCTTCTGGAGCCAGTAAGAAAGCTGGTTTCCATCCTTTCCGGCGGTTTTATCGACTTCTTTGACCATTACAGTGTGATAAGAAAGGGGGAGGAGGAATTCGATGGAGAAGCAAAGAAGCGGATAATCGAAACTCTACGCTCCTACTATGAGTGCTCGGGACACAAAGAGGACTACGAGAATATCAAGGAAGATGTGCTGTCAATCAGAGTAAACAGAAAGACATCAAGTGAAGGCGCATTGCACTTTACATCAATTAAAGGGGCAATGAGCTCGATGAGAAAGAATGTCTTTATAACGGGACTTTCGTCGGCGGAGTTTCCTGGTGCACCCATTCAGGACTACCTGGCGCTCGATGATGATATTCTCTCCCTTTCCGCCTCCATTGCAGCAACATCCACGGGGCGCATAGAAGAGAGGATTTCTTCTCTCAACGCACTTGAGAAGCTGACGGAAAAGACGGCAGAAAGAGTCTATTATTCCTATTCATCCTACGATACGGCAGAACTTAAGGAACGTAATCCTTCGTCCTGGCTCTACAGCCGTATGGGAGAAGAGAAGGAGAGAGGATACTTCTCAAGCGGTATTACACCGTCATTCTCCAGTGGAGTGAGGTATATCAACGGAGAAGGTAATACAAGGAGTTGTCTCTCCCTTAAAAAGGATATAAGGAAAGACGGTATGATTACCACTGAAGATGGAGATATCCGCCGTTATGGATGGTCGCCGTCAAGCATGGAGGTTTTTCTGACGGGATGTCCGAGACACTTTTATCTTGCCTCTGTCATCGGTATCCCAGATGATTCGCCTGATAACCCACTTGAAACAATGAAGGCCAATGACTTCGGAACACTTGTCCATCACTGCATTGAGAACTTCTCCTTCGACGGCTTGAGGCCTCTCTCCAAAGAAGAGTTTGTTTCCCTCTCGTCCATTGCTTTCGATAATGCCATAAAAGAGCGACCTCCAGTCAATTATGGTGACATAAAGTACAAGAAGAGGGAGTTTCTCGAGACGATTGAGAAAGCCTATGACTTGAACGCAGCAGACAGTAAGCCACTGTCCTCGGAGGAAGAACTCAGAGGTAAAATCGATGATGATTTCTTCGTCTCCGGGTATCCGGATAGAATTACGATGAACGGAGAGAAGAAATTGACAGTCATCGACTTCAAAACCGGTATGAAAAACAGTCATAAGGTGAAAGGAAGTGCCAGAGGTGTGAACAAGAACCCTTATGTGAATAATGATGATAAGTTCAGGTACTGTTTCCAGGTTCTTCTTTATGCCTGGCTCTTCAATCAGGATAGAGAAGAAGATGAAAAGGTTGAGAAGTGTGAATACCGTTATCCACGCCTGGATGGGGAAGACGCAATAGCAAGTGTTGATTTCAATGACGGCAGATTTGACCTTGATAGTTACATGGAGGATAAACTCCGCATTGTCAAAGAGGCTCTTGAAGAAAATGATGCTTCTTACTTCCCGCGTAATGAAAACAGCTGTACTTATTGCAATCTCAAAGCTTATTGCAGATGGCCGGGGGACGGAGAGGATGTAGAGGAGGATGAAGACAATGAGTAATGAAGAATATTTTAAAATAGATGAAATTAACCGTCGCGATGTTGCATCCCGAGTTGATACGAACTTTTTTGTCTCCGCCGGTGCCGGAAGCGGTAAGACTACAACCCTTGTAAACCGGATGGTAAACATGGTGAAGAGCGGAATCCCTGTCGATAAGATATGCGCGATAACATTCACGAAGGCTGCTGCGAACGAGTTCTACGAGCGCTTTCAGAAGAAACTCAGCGAGAGCGACGACGATAACTGTCGCCGTGCCTTGAAAGATATCGACCTCTGCTTCATGGGAACTATCGATGCATTCTGCCAGAGACTTTTGAGTGAGCACCCAATCGAAGCGGGGCTTCCTGCTTCTTTCGAGCACATAGATGACAAAGATCTTGTTTCTCTTGTTTATCGAAAACTGTCACAGATAAAGAGCGACAAAAGCTCCGACTACTGGGAGGTGAGAGAACTCTTCAGGGATATAAATCAGCTCGACGACTACCTTGCCGGGGGCATAACGAAGTATTGGGGGATGAGAAACTCTCGTCTTGTCTATGAGAATATCGAGTCTCGAGATACTGTGAGGAGAGCTAGGGATGAAGCGGAAGAGCTTTTATCTTTCATACTGGCAAATACAGACAAGAAATATTCAGGCTCCAGAGGTGGCTCATCCAATATTGCATGGGCCAGATTCCTCAAGAATATTGATGTATTGAAAGCGGATTGGACTGAGGAGAACTTATCTGATGTCATCAAGGCTCTGGATGATAAGGTTGTTTCTGCCTTGAGGTTCGATAAGACGATAGATGCGTCCATACGAGATAGACTACTCGTGAAGAACGGAAGCTACGGCTATAAACTTCCACCATATTCAGCGCTTGACAGGGCGAGGGAGGCACTTGAGAATTTGAGGCATCAGAAACTCCTGATGTTTATTGAGAGCTTTGTCTCGTCTTTCAGTATCGAACTTAAGAATGAGGGTAAGATTACATATTTCGACGCGCTCTACTACCTGAGAGATATGCTCTTGAGGGACATAAAGGAGAACGACTCACGACTTATCAGGCACGTGCAGGGCATTCATAAATATTACCTTGTTGATGAGTTCCAGGATACAAACCCACTGCAGTCTGAGGTGTTGTTTTTCCTTACAGCAAAAGAGGCTAAGGAAAACTGGACGGAATGTGTTCCCGATAAAGGTACACTCTTTATCGTAGGCGACCCTAAGCAGTCCATCTATCGTTTCCGCTCGGCCGACATAACATCTTTCAACAGAGTGAAGAACCTTTTTAGGGGAGAAGTCGGAGAGGTCAGGGAGCTTATAAGGAACTTCCGTTCGTCTGATTCCCTATGCTCATATTTTAATACTTCATTTGAAAGGATTCTCAACGAGAATGAAGAAAACAAGGGTAGCTTTGACCTTAAGATTCCTGTCGAGGGGACATTCGACGGAAAGAGCGTACTGCGTTATGTAGTAGACTCTCCTAAGGATGAAGACGGCGGAATGGTAAGCGAGATTATCTTCTCACTTGTCTCATCACCTGACTTTCTTATCCCGACTAAAGATGGAAAGAGAAGGGCTGAGTACAGGGACTTCATGGTCATTACACCAAATAAGAAGGAGCTCGTGATTTATATGGCTGCATTCAGAGAAGCGTCAATTCCATATGTCGTCGAAGGTGCTGTCATGTTCGGTGAGTCTTTTGCGCTCCGTCTTGTCTACTACTTCTTCAAATACTTCCTTTCTCCATATGACAAAGGCGCCAGATTCGGGCTGGAGAATCTATCAGGAATAAACCTTGATGACGAGGAGATAAAGACACTCGTGGACAGCTACATGAAGTACTCGCCTTCAGCCTTGTTTGCTAAAATTATGAGCCTGAATGAGTTCGAAGACAAAGCCATAACCGAGAACTATGAGTATGTATACTATGCCCTGGAGCTTTTGAGAGCAAAGGAGGCTTCCGGCGATATAGTCTCTATCAAGGATACAATAGACTATCTGGAAAGCCTTATTCTTGAGGACTCTGATGATGAGAGATGTCTCCAGCTCCAGAGAGACAGTAATGCCGTTAAGCTTGCCAACTTACATAAAGTAAAGGGGTTGGAGGCCGAAGTTGTCATACTCGCTTATCCTAAAGCAAAGGCTGTTTCCAAAGATAAGGAAAAGCTTCCCGACGAGAGGATAGTTTACGATGAATGTGGCTCGAGATGTTATCTCTTTACAGTTAAACCTCCGAAGAAGAAAGGCTCATACACTTCCTCCGGTCTTGAGTGCCATCTTTGGGATAACACGGAGAGAAGGGAGGAAAAAGAATCACTTCTCGCCGAAAAGGCAAGACAACTTTATGTTGCTGCAACAAGAGCCAGGAATCTCTTGATTGTCAGCGAAGAGAGTGACAGTGATAAGAATATGAGAACTGCCTGGTTCAAGCTCCAGCATGATGTCCCCTCGATTATCGAGCTTCCTCAAAGAAGTGAAGAGTTAGCAGAAGTAAAGCTCGAACCTGAAAGAGTAGGATACGAAAAGCTTATCCTATCCGATAAACTTTCACTCCCGACATATAAGGTGGAGAGGCCGAGTGACGAGAAGAAGAGTATAAGGCGTACAGATGACGATGAGGTGCTGGACTCTCCTGTAGATAACTCAGATGCCACACTCAAAGGCACCCTTGTGCATAGGCTTATGGAGATTATCGTGATGCGTAAGGGAGATGCAGTTGATGATAAGACAATAGATTTCATCCTCTCCGAATACCTTGACGATGAGGATGTTGCGAGAAAGGCCAAGCTCCAGGGAATGCTATGCTCTGTGAGGGATAAACTCTTCTCAGGAGGATTTAAACAGACTAATGGCGCGTCAGACGACATAATAAGGACAATCAGAGACAGCGACGAAGCATACAGTGAAGTTCCTTTCTGCTATGAGGAAGGAGACACAATTGTGAATGGTGTTATCGACCTCGTGTATAGAAAGGGTGACAAGTGGCACATCATCGACTATAAGACCAACAGGGACGATAAAGATCTGAACCTCATTTATGAAGGCCAGCTCAATACCTACAAGAAGGCATTCGAGAAAATTAATGATGGCAAGATGGTTGAGGATGCGTTAATCTATCATGTGGATATAAAAAAGCTATTGGATTAAGTCATATCAGGGGAAATTGTTATGGAAAAAAGAAAAATACAAGATATTTTTAATGGATCATGCTTTGACAGACAAAAAGAGTTAATTGGATTAATAAAAGAAGTATGGCCTTATGGAAGAGTAAGGTAAATATGGAATAAGGACTTTAACTTTTATGTCTCTTAGCTTTTATATCTGATTGAATCTCTACAATTAATTCCCGATTGAGGTTTACGATAACTTCAATCGGGATTATCTTTTGGTTTACAAAACAACAATAATATATTATATTTGTAAACAGAGGTAACACATGGAAGGACAGAATATTTTTGCCGAAAGACTTAAGAATGCGCGTGTTATGAAAGGGTGGTCGATGGATGAGCTGGTGGGGCGTATGGATGGTGCTGTCTCAAAGATGACGATATCGAAATATGAGCGCTCGGAATTGAAGCCGTCGAGTTCTGTTGTTATTGC
>CAVJEL010000051.1:2823-13045 GCA_963648635.1 Ruminococcus intestinalis | reverse complement strand
GCGCGAGTGGGAATCGAACCCACAAGAGGTTGCCCTCGGCAGATTTTGAGTCTACTGCGTCTACCAATTCCGCCATCACGCCAGGTAGTAGAAATGTTAGCAGAAAGAGAGCTATTTGTTCAAGTTGAAGTTGAATGAGGATGAGAGAAAGATTATCATTAAAAGAATGAAGAAATTGCTCTTTCTGATACTCTTGATTGTGCTTTCTCTCCTTCCTCTTATGGCTGAGGAAGAAGAAGTTGTAGAAGATGAATTTTTAAAGGAAATCCTTATTTCAGATATCCCCATTGTCTATGGGGATGAGAATTTCAGAGAGAGAATACTTGCGCGAACGGAAGGTAAGCGTGACCCCATAGGTCTTGTCCTGACGGGGGGGTCAGCACGTGCGTGTGCACACATAGGAGTCTTGAAATACCTTGATGAGATAGGGGTTAAACCTGATTTTATCGTATCGAACTCGATGGGCTCGATAATCGGCATGTTATATGCTTCCGGAGTAAGTCCCGAGCAGATAGAGGAGATGCTCAAGGTTGGTGATATCTCCTCCTACTTCTCGCTTAATCTTCCCTCTGACGGAGGCTTCTTGAATGCTGCAGGATTCAAGGCCCTCATAGATTATATTGTCGGTAAGGATTATCGCCTTGAAGAGACTGAAATTCCGGTGATGGTTGTATGCGATGACCTGGTTAGTAAGAGGGAAGTGAGGATTACCGAGGGCTCCTTTAGTGAGATTCTCATCGGCTCCTTTGCGCTTCCGATATATTTCGGACCTTACAGATACAAGGGCCATCTTCTTATTGACGGCGGGGTCATATCACTCGCGCCGATAGATGCTGCGTATGACTATACAGACACCGTTATTCTATCAACGACATTCTACGATGCAGATACCATCAACCTCTATAATCCTGTAACCATCCTCAACTCCTCGTTTGATATCGGGAAGAGACAGAATGCTTCGAGTGAACTCAAGAAGTACAGCTCGCTTATCTGGATAAGGTGTGATGTCGAGCGCTTCTCGTTCATGGCCTTCTCCTCAGCATACGAGATGGCACAGATAGGATATGAAAGTGCAAAAGCCCTTTCAGATAAGCTCAACACCCTCTATAAGAGTGGCGAGGAGAGTAAGAATAAAGAGGAGATAAGCTCACGTATTGATGACCTCAAGAGCAGCATGCGCTTCTTCGGGCGCATAAAGGCCAGCACCACTACATCCATCCTTGGTGTGGAGTTCTTCGCACTCAATTCCGATTTCTCCCCACATTTTCTCAAAAACAGCATGACGACGGGACTCGAGTACAAGGTGCTATTCCCGACAGTTGAGCTTTTAGTCACGGCGGGGCTGGGACACAACTCGCAGAATCTTTCGTCAAGTGAGATGTTCCTTACAACAGGCGCTGAAGTAAGCTGGTTCCCGCTTTCGGCCATGAGAATGAAACTGGAGGGTTATATAGACTTCCTTCGTCCTTCCGCATCCTTTGATGCACTCTTCACAGTCAAGGAGAGTATAGACTTCTACCTTGTGAATATTGGGGACTTTACACTTTCTGCAAACCAGAGCATAGAGTATGCCTATGACCAGGCAGAGAATGGCACGGGGGAGGGCAGCGTCTTCTCATTCCTTCTCGAGGCTGATTACCATACTTCGAACTATAAAGTCTCGGCAGATACCGGCTACTTCCTCACGAGTACAGGCTTCCTCAATAAAGATGTGAAGAACTACCTCCAGCTGTCGCTTAAGGGTGAGTACGACATAACAAAGATGCTCTACATAACGCTTTCGGGAAGGGCGAGGTTCAGCGTTGATAAGAAGGGAAGCGTCCCGATTTTCATCTACGATAACTTTACATCCCAGAAAATCGGCTACGGGGCGACATCGCTCAGAACCGACAGCTCGCTATACAATCTCTTCATCGACAGCACATTCGGAGTCAAGATTCTCTCCTCCCCGACATTCGGCGAGTTCCTTATTTTCGATAACTCCAAACTCGGTGTTTTCTTCTCTGCGCTCTCGACACTCGAGCATCCATTCTCATTCTCGATGGGACTCGAGATAAAGTGTGAGCTATCGCTTATAGGGCTTATAAAACTTCCGACGACACTACGTATAGGATATGAACACGGAGACGATATCAAGAGACATCTTACGGCGTCTCTTGCCTTCTCGTCGTCCTTCTAATTCTCCTTTACTTCGTCAACGTAAACAAAGGGAAGCCAGACGCTGATAATCTGATTAAAGAGCATTGCTTCAACTCGGCAATTACGGTTCTTCTTCGAGTATTCCTTAATCATGCCTTCGACCCCTAAGAGTGGGCCGTCGACAATCTTAACTTTACTTCCGATTCTTATTGCCTTGCTCATCCCGATTATCCCGCGTGAGGAGAAAACCCATTCTGCGTATTTCCTGTCGTTTCCGAGTAGTGTGCGGTCGGGGCTGTTTGTTGAGAAGACGTAGGAAAAACCTTCGGGGCAGATTCTGTTGAGGCTATCTATCTCATAGTCTTCCTTACTATAAAGGAATACATACGAGGGAAGAAGTATTTTCTGCTCCTCTCCCTTTATTCCGTTTCTGCTTGTGTGAATGTATTTTGTAAACGGGAGGGCGAGAATTTCGCTGTTGAGGAGGTTGAGGTGACGCGCGAGGTCACACTCCCATCCGCTTTTTGTCATTAGACAGTATGTTTTGTGTCCGCTCTCCGCAAGGTATTCCTGCCTCGAATTAATATCCTCTGTTATTTCCCAAATCTGCACTGGATGAGAATACATGAAAAAAGAAAATAAATAAAGAGTTGAGGGGCTCTAAAAATGGACCTGTCTCTCAGGTCCATCACCTTAGCTGTGTTTTTTTATCCACTCCTCGTCTTCATCTGTGAGGGATGTATCTATGTCGTCCTCATCCTTTTCTGTTATCTCCTCTGGAGGAAGTACATCCTTGAAGGACGGGAGAGGTGGGAATGTTGGGGCTGGAACGCCTTTTTCCACTTCAGGCATAGTGCGCCTAATTAGGATAGTCGGGTCGTTTTCAAGCGCATTCAAGAGGCCCCAGCGAGTATTTTCATCCTTTATATAGGAAATAAGGAGCTCTATCTGCTCGCCACTAAAGAGGGCAGTGTTTGTCTTCTCTACATTGCTCTCTATTGCTTCGAGGCTCTTTATTGCTTCCTCCCACTCGCCGTAGTGGAGATAGACAACTGCCATATGTAGATACGGGTCGATGAAGCCCGGCTTCGTCAAGCCGAAGAGCTTCTTAAGAACAGCACCGCACTTCGCCCAGTCGGATTGGCTCATGTAGTAGGATGCCTCCAAGTCGAGGGTCGCAGGAACATTGAGCCCGAGTTTCTTACTTTCCTTCAAAAGTTTCTCGAAATCCTTGTACCTTCCCTTTTCAAGGTAGTAGGTAAGGAGGTTTACATAGAGATTCCTGTCCTTGTAATCGGAGTCATATACGCCCTGGGCTAGCTCGAGGGCTTTATCGAGATCTCTTTTCACCCAGTAATACATACTCAAGGATACCCTTGCCTGTCCGTTGATTTTCTTATCCTTTGCCTCTATGTGGCCTTCGAGTACCTTACGGCCCTTCTCCATATCACCATACTGGACGAAAAGTGTGCCGGCAATAATTTCAGCCTGTGCATCGGTTCCGAACTTCACAGCCTTCTCGAGGTAGGGCAGTGCCTTCTTGACATCGGGAATACTTCCCTTGAGGTATTTTGCGCCCTTTGAGTAATAGAGTGTTCCTATGCTGTTGATTACAAGTAATAGCATACCCGCGCCGAAGAGTGCCACCCCGAGCCAGGAGGGGGCGGAAGTACTCATGATTGAGAATATACCTGTAATGAGGAGTGCCATTACCGTATAGGTGAGTATTTTTCTTTTTTTCTCGTTAGTTGTCATTTAAATTCCTCTTTGGAGTTTTTCTTTCTGAAAATAAATAATAAACTTAACTCGATAACTCAACAATGGAAAAAAAGATTTTAGTTCATGTTTGCTGTGGCCCGTGTGCCACTTCATCAATAAAGAGACTCATAGAGGAAGGGTGGGAACCCGTCCTCTATTTCTCCAACTCGAATATCTATCCATATGAGGAGTTTGAGAAAAGGTTTGAAAATCTTCTTATTGTCGCCGAGTACTACGGCTTGAGGGTTATCAAGGGCGAGTACGACCACGATAAGTGGCTGGCATGGGTTAAAGGACTCGAGAAGGAGAAAGAGCACGGTAAGCGCTGCTTAATGTGCTTCAGGTTTAACCTTCTTCTTGCATCTACTAAGGCTGAGGAGGAGGGTATTGAGCACTTCTGTACGACGCTGACAGTATCGAGATTCAAGAAGAGTAGCGAAATCTTTCGTCAGGGTGAGGACCTCAAGGGCTTCGAGGCGATAGATTTTAAGAAGAAGGACGGCTTTGCACTATCGTGTAAAATGGCTAAAGAGATGAATCTCTACCGGCAGAACTACTGCGGCTGTGAGTTCTCGATGAGGAAGGAAGATGCTGAAGAAACTCTATAAAATAGTAACATCCCGTATGTTCTGGATGGTTATATTCTTCTCCGCCCAGATTGGCTTCATATGCTACTTTGTCCTCTGGTCGGCAATGGGACACAGAAACTACATCTTTTTCACAGTACTATCGATGATTATGGCTGTGATCATAATCACACGTAAGGAGAACAACGCCTACCGCCTAATATGGATGTTCGTCCTCATAATATTTCCCTTCTTCGGCGGGGTATTGTATATATTATTTGCGAACAAGAAGATCGGCTCGCTATCTGAAAAGAAGGTCGGTGACTTCAAAAAACGCATCCCCGACGACACATCGTTCAGCCTGACAAACGGCGACGAGGAGCTCTATTTACTATCTCCTGTCTACAAGAGACAGAGCCAGTATGTGAAGAACATGACGGGCTTCTCGGCCTACAAGAATACAAGTGTCGAATACTTTCCTAGCGGTGAGGACTTCTACCGTGATGCAATTGAAGAGATAAAAAGGGCGAAGAAATTCATCTTCATCCAGTATTTTGTAATAGACCAGGGTAAATGGTGGATGAAAATACTCGATATCCTCAAGGAAAAAGTCAAAGAAGGCATAGATGTGCGTGTAGTCTTTGATGATATGGGCTCGATTGCAGTGTTACCGCGCCACTATGAACGCACCCTCAAGAGCTATGGGATAAAAGCAATGGCCTTCAATAAGATACGGCTTCACATAAACCCGAGACTCAATTTCCGTGACCACCGTAAGATATTCAATATAGACGGGAACATATGCTACACGGGCGGGGTCAATATCGCAGACGAGTACGCCAACGACCTTATTCGCTTCGGCTATTGGAAGGATGATGCTGTAAAGCTTACCGGGGACGGAGTCTGGAACTCGACCTTGATGTTTCTGCGTAACTGGGATTGCATTACCGGCGACGAGGACAATCTCGGGGACTTTGTGCCCCAGATTAAGGGGGAGGACAACGGCTATGTGCAGATGTTTGACGACAGTCCTCTCGACAATAAGACGATAGCCGAGGATACATATTTACAGATAATCAACAACGCAAAGAAGTACGTGTGGATTACAACGCCGTATCTTATTCTTGATGAGTCGATACAATCGGCGCTTATTATCGCTGCTAAGAGCGGGGTCGATGTCAGGATAATCACACCCCACTATCCAGATAAAAAGAGTGTCTTTGAAGTAACTCGCTCGAACTACGAGCCTCTGTTGCAGAACGGGGTGAAAATCTATGAGTTTACGCCGGGCTTCATCCACTCGAAGAATTTTATTGCTGACGACGAAATTGCCGTTGTTGGAACGACAAACCTCGACTACAGGTCCTTCTACCTCCACTTCGAGCTATCGGTGCTCTTCTTCCTCTCTCCTGTAATAGATTCCTTAAAGAAAAATTTCCTCCGAATCCTCGATCTTTCGGAGGAGATACATATAGGAGACGAGGGAAGGCTTCCGCTTTATAGGCGTGCCTTGAGGAGGCTTTTCTCGATTATGTCACCTCTAATCTAATTCTGTTGACGAGAAAAAAGCTTAGTTGTTTAATAGTTTCTATGAGTAGAAACAATAAAGTTGATATAGACAAAGAAGAGCTCGAGAAGGGAAGAAGTGAGCTCTATTCCATTCTCCTCTCCATAAAGAGCCCTGAGGACTTACACAGTTTCCTTGATGATATGCTGACGAATAAAGAGCTTGATGATATAGTACAGCGCTATTTGATTATGGATGACCTCTGGAAGGGTAAATCCCAGCGTGATATAGCCTCATCGCGCTCGATGAGCCTATGCCGCATAACGCGCGGAAGCAGAATGCTCAAGAAGAAGGACGGTTTCATGCGCTCCTACTTCTCCTCTAAGTATGATGATTTTACACACATTTGAGTTTTGTGTATCATCGCGGTGTGGACAAAAAGCGTAAAGAAATACTACAGGTTTTAAAATACCTACTCTCGGGTCTCTCCGTCACAATACTCCAATTCGTGCTCGTGAATGTCTTTCCTCTTCTTTTCTCGTCATGGAAAACCGCCCTCCCGTCCTTTTTAGGTGTTATCTTCAGCGAGAATACAATGGGGAAGGGCAACTCCAACTGGGGTTACGTGATGACCTTCTTCCTCTCAAATCTACTGGCTAACATATACGGCTACTTTCTCAATAGAAAGGCTGTCTTCCATTCAGATTCCCCTTTGTGGTGCTTTGTCGCATTCATCTCATTGATGGCCACTCTCATTCTATTTTCGACATGGCTCCAGGGGGTGATAGCATCCGCTGTCTCTTCCTCTGCTTCTCCCTTTCTCAGGAGAATGGCCAACACGATTGCTGCGGCTGCATGTGGTTTTATGCAGAACATTATCGTCTACCCTATGGAGAAGTTCGTGCTCCTTAAAGAGAGAAAGGATAAGAGATGAAAAGGCCTCCGGATTCCCCGAGGCCTTGTGGCTAACGCCTTTTCTTTCCCTTTGACTTAGCTTTCGTCGTGGTAGAAGTTCTTCTCTTTCTGTTCTTCTTCTCACGCTCTCTCTCCCACTTGAGGTAATCGTCTTCGTCCCTTCTGAAGCGTTTTGAGTTTTCCCTCTCTTTTTTCTCCCTCTCTCGTCTTTTTGCTCTCGGGTCCCTGGCAACTGTGACAAATGCCTTGCCGTCGTCTTTGATATCCCTGAAGACTTCGAGAATATGTTCAGCTGTTTCATAGGGTGCGTTGATGAATGAATAGTCGTCCATTACCGAGATATCTCTCAAATCCCTGTCGCGAACCCCTGCTTTCTCATATATGATGTCGACGAGTGCCTTCTTTGTTATGCCGTCATTTTTACCTTTGGCTATGAAAAGCCTTGTTATGCCGCCTTCATCGAGGCTCGGGGGCGAAATCTTATCGTACGGCCTCTCTCTGTCTTTTCTTTCCTTTTTCTTCTTCTCGCTTTCGACAATCTCCTTCTTCTCTTTCTTCTCGCTTCCCTTGATATCTTTATATTGCGTCACATCAAGAGAATCGTGGTAGAAGTGATAGAGAACAGAGGAGAGTACGTCGACAGGAGATCCCTCTTCGAGTAGATGAGACGCAACTACTCTATATGTTTCACCCGCTTCAGATGTGAGGGCCCTTTCGAGTTCTTCTGTTATAAGCTCTCTCTTTCTCTCCACAACTTCTTCCGGGGATGGTATTCTTTCCTTTCTTATCTCAGCTTTACTAGCCTTTCTTATATATGAGAAGCGTCTTGCCTCTCCGGGGGTTATGAATGTGATTGCAGTTCCTTCTTTTCCCGCTCTACCAGTGCGCCCAACCCTGTGGATATATATTTCCGGATCCTGGGGCAGGGAGTAGTTTATAACGTGTGTCAAATCAGATATGTCCAAGCCTCGCGCAGCAACATCTGTTGCAACAAGAATTCTTATCGTCTTCTCCCTCATCTTCCTGAGTATTATCTCACGCTCCCTTTGCGACAGGTCTCCGTGGAGTGCCTCAGCATCGTAGCCACGCTTCTGTAAAATGCTTCCCACGTTGTCGCATTGGGTCTTTGTTCTGCAGAATATGACGCCGTAGAAATCGCTTGCTCTGTCGATTATCCTTGTGAGGGCTTCAATCTTGTCGCTCTCCTTGACTTCGTAGTAAATCTGGTCGGCATTACGTGTTGCCTCATCCTTCTTCTGTGTTCTTATGGTAATTGGATTCTTCATGAAGGAGAGGGCGAGAGACTGTATCTGTGCCGGTATTGTTGCCGAGAACATCAGCATTCTTCTCTTCTCCGGCACTGCCTTCAATATTTCCTCTATGTCTTCGATGAAGCCCATATCGAGCATCTCGTCAGCCTCGTCAAGAACCATGAATGTGAGGGAAGATAAATCGAGGGTCTTACGTTTTATATGGTCTAGTATTCTCCCGGGTGTTCCTACCGCTATCTGGACACCTTTTTTGAGCCTGTGTATCTGGTTTTCCATGCTTGCGCCACCGTATATCGGGGTGCACTCAAGCTTTTTGTCGCCTTTAAGGGAGTTGATTTCCTCTGCAGTCTGGAGTGCGAGTTCTCTTGTGGGGGTTAAAATCAAAGCCTGGACGGCCTTACTCTTCTCGTCGACTGTTTCAATGATTGGAAGTGCGAATGCTGCTGTCTTTCCCGTCCCTGTCTCAGCTTGTCCTATTATTTCAGTTCCTTCCTTCAATAGGAGAGGAATGCATAACTTCTGTATTTCGCTCGGCTCCTCGAAGCCCTTGTTTCTTATTGCAATGAGGGTACTTTCACCCAGGCCCAGTTCTTCAAATGTTGTTCTTTTCTCGTCTTCGTTCATAACTCAACGAGAATAACAAAAACAGGGAAGAAAAGCTATTCTAGAGTTCAATCGAACCTATGGCTGATTTTACCATCATATTCTCAATAACGCCGTCGTATGTGCCGTACTTGATTGCCCTGTTGTGCCTGAAGGGTCCTGACTTTTCTTTAATTGACGAGAAGACAGTGAATGTTAGGTTTATCTTTTTGTCGTCACTTGAAAAGACAAACTCGTCCTCGCTCTTCTTCTCAATCCTGAGTGCCGGGTATGATACGAGTCCGTCGCGCGAGAGGAGAAGACATTCCTTCTCATCGTGGGAGAGGATAAACGAGAAGGGGATTGTCTCCCTGCCGTAGGAATAGGATGTGTAGGTGTTGTGCTTTGAGAGGGGGAACGAGCTTTCCTTCCAGACCCTGACTGCCGTGAAGTCATTCTTGTCTATCTCTTTTTTCACTCCTGCGCTTATTATTGTTCCCTCCACCTCATCAGCGATTGATGAGTGTACTGCCTCTATCGAGCGCCCTTTTCTATAGAGCTCGTTGAAGGACGGAAGAAGAGGAGAAAGGGTGAATGAAAGCATTACCTTGAGCGATGTCTCTCCCGAGGGGAGTGGAAAGTCGGGGAGGGCAGCAATGATGCGCGATGTGTTGTTCTTTGTAATAACAGATGCTGTGAAGCCACCGCCTGTGAATGTGATTGCCCCGTCAGTGAAAGGAAGGGGGGAGAATGTCGACTTAATCTTGAAACGTAGAGTACGGCTTCTCATCTCCCTTACTATTTTCCTTTTGTAGTCAATGACACGCACTATGCACCTTGAGTCGAGGCTACGACGTTCGAAGTCGAAAACGAGTGCTATTGAATTCCTGTGGTCGATGACGGTGAAAATTTCCTCCCTTGCCATGAAGGAAGAGGGTTGGATGGAGGAGAAGATATCACACTTTGAATCGACAATATAGCTCATAGGGAAAGCTTATTTTAGTTAGAGAAAAAAGAAAAGGGTATGACGCGCTGCCATACCCTTGAGAACCGAAGTTTTCTTAATTTGTCGACGAACCGTAGAGTGCCGAGATGTATGCTGATATGAAGTTGTCTTCAACCTTGTCAGACTGAATAATCTTTGTCTCGCAGTCGATAAGACCGTACTGTGGAGCGTAGGAAGAGTACATCGTCGAAAGGAGTGTCGGCGTGTAGCTATCTGTGCTAGTTGACTCGACAGGGCGCACGATTACGTAAGCGTTGTTGACGTAGACTGGGTCGAGAACTGTGTTGTAGTCGACGCTGAAAAGTTTCTCAGCCCATGATGTGTCAGCTTGAGCTTCCGTATAGATGTAGCCGTTAGTGGATGAACCTGTGTAGGAAGAGTTCTCTGTTGTGTAGTTGAATGAGTAGATGAACTGGCTGTCACCTGTGTTGAGTGCAACTGAGGAAACTGTCGAAACATCGAGTCCGTACTTCTCTGC
>CAVJEL010000051.1:0-2576 GCA_963648635.1 Ruminococcus intestinalis | reverse complement strand
TCTGTTTCTTCGTAGCGGTATGTCTCAACTGTTATTGCGCCTTCATCATCCATTGTCGTTGTGCCGGCAGCAATTGAAGCGAGTGCACTCTGTGCTTCTTCTTCAGTTGTGTATGTCAGGCTCTTATATGTGATTGTGGAGAAGAGGTCTGCTCTTTCCTTTGCATATGCTACTGCATCTTCATCCGGGTACATTGCCTCAGTGAGAGCAATGTATTCAACAGAGCGCCTGTTGTCGCTGAGGGAGCGGATGAAATCTGCTTCTGTCGAGCTTACGGGCGCGTCGATGATTGTGTTCTGGACTTCCTGGAATGTGACATATTCCTTCATCCATGCAACGATCTGATCCTTCTGAAGGTCTGTTGCAGAATCATAAACTTCCTTCGAGTAGCTGTTTGTGCCGTCTGAATAGTAGCCGGAATTTACGACTGCGTCAGAAATCTGGCTGTTAGTCGGATTGAATCCTGCCTTTTCAGCCATTTCCTGGAAGGCTTCGTTGATGAGTGCCTGCTGGAATGCTGAATAGTAGATGTTGTATGAGTAGGCAGCTGCTGTACTTTCGCCGTAGTTCTGTACGTAGTAGCTGTATATGCTCTGAAGCTGATAATAGAAATAACTTTCTGCTGTCAGTTCAATTGATGTTCCGTTGTATTTTCCGAAGCTGATTGCGCTCTGTGTGCTTGAGAACATAGTTGTCGGAAGGATGAATGTGAGGGAGATGAGAATCAGGATAACGACTCCCACAACCCAGATAAATGAGTTCTTGTTCTTTTTCTTTGGCTTCTTGATTTTCTCGCTTTCCTTAGCGCTTACAGCCGACTTGTCTTCACTCATGATACGAAAACCTCTCTATATATTGCAAAATCTGCATATGGACAAATTTACCATCATATAAGGCTATAAGTCAATCAAAGATTGGACGATGCAAAATGAATGAATGGGGGCAATTTTGCCTCTCTTTGGTGAGTTTTCGCTTCATTCAAAGCCAAGATAAGGCTGAACTATGAAGGAGGTAGATTTACTTTTCTTATGCCGTAAAGAGCTCTTCCATCGTTATTACTGCCTGTAGCTCATCTGAATAGGGAGTCTTGTTTATCGGGTAAGTTGTGATAAGCGTAGAATAAAGTGCGTACTTCGTTCCTGTTTTCTTTCTCAAATCTTCCATTTTCCTCTTCATGTCCATTGAGAATGACTGGTCTACGGTGAAGGATGAATCAGAATATTTCATTTCACACACATTTATCGTCTGATCTTTTCTTACAATCAAGAGATCAATCTGAGAACCTTTGATGCCCTTCTCTGCGTCTTCACTACATTTCCATGCATTGACTGTGGTGCTGACTCCCGAGATTCCGAGAGCTTTTTTTATCTGTGGAATGTGCTCAAGGCAAACCCTTTCAAAGGCGAATCCTTTCCATGCGATAATCTGGGGAGTGTTTATCTTATTGCTCCACTCATTTTCATCGTGGTGTTTTTCTTTCAGAAACTTATGATAAAAGAGCGTGTAGTTATCTATAAGTTGATACACAGCTAAATTCGATTTGTAACCGTATGGTATGTATGATTTGATGAAGCCGCAGTTTTCGAGTTCATTTAACATCCGGGAGAGATAACCCGAGCTGTCAATCTTTGCCTCCGTGATTATCTCATTTCTTGTCAAACCTTTTCCCGATTTCGTCAAAGCTTCGATTATTTTCAGGTATTGCTCGGGTGAATTGAAGAGCGCTTTGTATAGGTTGTCATACTCCCCCTGGAGCATGGCACCTTCGCGGAAGAAAAGGTAGTCGATATTTCCCGCAAGGCTTTTGTCTTTTCTGAGGAGACTCCAGTAGTACGGAATTCCACCGAGAATCATATAGCAGTCGAGAATCTGGCTGAGGCTGAACATTATGTTTTTTGATTCCACATATTCCTTACACTCATTGAGGGTGAAAGGCTTGAGATGAATCTGGCCTGTTAGTCTGTTGTGAAGGCCTCCCTTGGAGTTTACAATCTTGTCGACCATCCAATATGTTGCGGATGCCGAGACTATAAGGATAACATCCTTTTCCTTCCGTGCTGTAACCCAGCTGTTCCAGAAGTTTTCAAGTGCCGGAATAAGACCGCCTCCCGGGGTGTCCATCCATGAGAGTTCATCGATGAAAATAACCTTCTTCTTCTTCTCGTTCGACCTTCGTATTACTTCTTTCAAAGCATCGAATGCCTCAGTCCATGAAGTAAGAGGGGCGGACGGAGTAAAGCCGACATCCCTGAGAGATATGGAGAATTGATTCAATTGAAGCTTTAATCTGTCATTCTGTGTGCTGTCACAGCTGAGGGCGGTGTGCTCGAATGTGAAATGGTAATCAAAGGTCTCACGCACAAGGTAGGTCTTGCCTATACGTCTTCTTCCGAAGACTGCAACAAACTGAGACTCCTCCTCTTCAAGGAGGGATAAAAGATACTTCTTTTCTTCGCTTCTTCCTATCATCCTGTTCCTCTGCCATTTCCAAAACTTAAGAAAAAACCAAGTTTTGGAAATACCTCATACTTGGAATATATGATAATTGGGACAAATAATCAAATAGAATTTGTTGT
>CAVJEL010000050.1:0-13321 GCA_963648635.1 Ruminococcus intestinalis | reverse complement strand
TAAGAATATCGGCTTCAACGGAAAGTTCTATACCTTCCCCTATTTCTGTGTATTCCTCCTGAAGCGGTATATACTCGAGACAAAGATTAAACAAGACACGAACAGCTGATGGATAGTGCGAGCAATGCAGGGTCAGGTCATAAGGGCATAAACCTTGTGCTGCTCAGAGGTTATCGATAAAGCTCAGTTCCATTCCCATTCTCGTTATAATAGTCAATTCGGTAGCGGTGCTCTTTCCGGATGATTCCACCACTCATATTTACTTATCCTGTCCTGAATCTCCTTTATCTGATATTCAGGGAACATATCATCATCGGTTCCGACGCATCTGAGTCTTTCTATCATCTTCATACCGGCAATCTTCCCTGCGCCGAAAGAACCATGGTCATAGTAGAATGATAGCTTATCAAGAAGTTTTGTGAAGTAAATCTCAAATCCATGAAGGCTCTCCCTGCTGATGAATTCCCCCTTTCCTTCCTTGCTGAAAATATAAATCATCTCTTCAAGCTCATCCATTAATGTTTTGTCGTTTAGCTTCACCGGCATAAGATATGAGTCTTTCTCAAGAACAGGACTGAACATATCCATCACCTGATATTGTATTCGCCAGCCTTCTTTATTTTCAAAAAGTCCTCCGAGCTCCTCAAACGTATATGATTTCCCGTCAATTATGAATTCGTTGAACCCCACATTAATCATTCCGACATCCTCTAGCGAGTTACCATCTTTGGACAACGACCTGTATTTGACACCGGCTGCAGTCTTTTCTACTAGGTCCTCAAGAAGAGAGAATTCCTCCTTTTTGGGGCCGAAAACAGAAAAGAAGTATTCAGTTGAATTATTACGCCTCGTTTTCTTACCGTCTTTATCGAGCTTATAGATTTCTTCAGCTTGATATGTTATTTGATCCCCCTGATCATGTGCAGAGACTAAGAACGCATGCGAAGTGCTGTTATCACCTGAAACTTCAAATATCATCATAGGAAAGGAAATCTCCTCTCCGGAAGAATTGACATAGACATTCTTGTTGAAGATCCAGGAGGTTTTCAGGTCCTTGTCTCTCCCTTCTATCTTCCTCTTATCAAACTCATTAAGTATGAGTGCGGCACAGTGCTCGCAGCATCTTCCAATCCCCTTCTTATTGCCAACTTTCACAAGATTGACTGTTTCCTTTCCACAGCATGCACACTTATTCATATCTTTACTCTCCTTTAATTTCACCAACGCATCATCAATATCGATATGCTCACTCTCCAGAGCTTTTCTTTCTTCCTCTTTTCTGAATTCCTCGACAATCTTCTTCTTGCGGTATCTTTTGTTCCGTCTTGAAGCAAGGCTTGCATTATTCATTTCACGTGAACCGTCAATCTTTTCTTCGAGATTGTATGCTCCGCCTGGAGAGTACGGAATAAGGGAATTAACCGTACTTCTGCTGAGGCCGAGCTCCAAGGCAATTTCATTTGTACTTTTCCCGCATCCATACAACTTTATTACTTCTGCTGCAGCATCGATGAGCTTCCCGTTCACCAATGTAAGTGACGGGCTCTGATAAACGCCAGCAGTAACAAGAAGCTTCCTTACTTTAAGATTTGAAAGGTTGTAACGAGAACAAAGGTCACTTACCCTTGCGTGTCCGTTTATATCCTTTTCCCCCTCGGGATTCAGATATGATAAGGAAAGCGGAGTCATGATAGACTCCATTATCTCCACTATGTCCCGTTCTGGTTCTTTCCGTGGCCTTGCCATTTACTGCCTCCAGCTTGAAAGTAACACAACAAATCAAAGTTTTCCATATTTTTTCTATTTACGTCTCAATCTAACACTCAAGAAAAGAGAATGGATTTTCGTTGCCAACATCTTTGTCCAAAACGCCAAATAACACGATTCCATATCAATTGCAGCAGTATGGACATAATTTGATGGCTGTTACACATCCTTTATCATAACCATCTTCAGGCCTATTCTGCCGGAATAGATTTTATAAAGTCTCGTTTCTGCAGGCCGTGCCGGGTCTACTTACGCTTCCTTTTGAATAAATCATCAAGCGTGACCTCACCCTGAACTCGGGATGAATACATGTTTTGTTTAAGTCCGTATGATGTGATGAAAACTAGCTGGACTGCCTTTTTTGTCCCTGTTACTGACCGGAACACATCCATCTTGTTACGAAGATTTTCTGCATATTCTTTATCTATGGAAAATTCGTTCTCGGAAAACTTCATTTCACAGATATCAATTACCCTGTCTCTTCTGTCGATAATTAAATCAATCTGAGCACCATTATGCTCCTCTGTGGCTAGAGTTTTCCAGACGGAGACTTCTGACGAAACTCCCAGAATAGAAAGCCCCCTCTTTATTTGATTCAGATGATCTTTACAAAGCATTTCAAACGTCAGTCCTGCCCAGGCCCTGCGTGAGGGATGATCCAGATGATGAGACCAGAACTCTTCATCCTTTCCGTAGTTATCCTTTACGAATCTGAGATAGAACATAGTGTAGTAATCTCTAAGTTGATAAACAGTTCCCTTCCTCTTATTGCCGAACAGGTTATATGAGCGGATAAATCCGGAATCGGAAAGATTCTCCAACATTCTTGTAAAGGAGACGTTGTCGGTCAGCTTTGTTTGTGAAACAAGCTCTGTCCTATTCAGTCCTTCCTTTTTCGTAAACAAGGCTTCAACTATTTTTATGTAGTTTTCACTATTTGAAAATAGAGTCCTGTAAAGGTTGTCGAATTCATCCCAGAGAACTCCCCGTTTCTTGAAGAAGAGATTGTCGATATTTTCACTCGGGGACATATTTCTTGACAGATAGTCCAGATAATAAGGAATGCCACCCAAAATCATATAAATTTCAGCGATATCATAACGACTCCAGCTTATTCCCTTTTTCTCGACAAGGAATTTTTCTGTCTCGTAGAGATTAAACGGCTCAAGGTAGATACAACAATTCTGTCGGTTGAAAAGTCCGCCCTTGTTGTGATCGAAATTATCAACAATCCAGGAAGAAACAGAGCCACAGACAATGAACATCAAATTGTTCTGGGAGGCTCCATAGCTGTTCCAGAAATACTCGAAAGAAGCAAGAAAGCCTGACTTCTGATTATCAAGCCAGGGCATCTCGTCAAAGAAAACGACATGCTTTTCGCTCTTATCCAACTCCTCAAGATAGTCCCTGAGCATGAAGAAAGCCTCTCTCCATGATGATGGGATATCAACACCCTTTTTCTTCTGACGGGAAAGTTCATCGTAAAAGTTGTAGAGCTGTTCACCCTTACTTAACCGATTATCTCCTACAAGCTTGAAGTCAAAACGGTTATCAAAATACTGATTTATCAAAAAGCTCTTTCCAACCCTGCGCCTTCCGTAAACTATGACAAGCTGTGACTCTCTGGAATTATATGAGTCTTCCAGAAGCTGTTTTTCATACTCACGACCTATAATCAACTCTTTCGACATATCTGCATTATATATGAGATAGCAACAGAAAATCAATCATTTTCTGCGGTTATCTCACCTAAAAACCGAGATAACAATAAAAAATAATAGATTTTGTGTTGAAATAACAGGCAATATAGGTTGAGGATTTCGTCTAAAGGAACATTACATAATATATCGGCAGATATGTAATTCCCCTATCATCAGTGTAGACGTTCCTCTCGTTGGAGAGTACAACTCCCCTCTTTATCTTGTAGTCGGGATTGGAAAGGAAAGCATCGAGAGCACTGTGCACTCTGTAGTCCTTTCCCGATTTGATCTCAATCGGCAGGACGGATAGATTTTCATAGTCATTGAGAAGAAAATCGACTTCCCCCTTTGTCTTGTTGTCATAGTAGAAAAGATTATGGCCGTGTGCTTTCAACTCCTCTGCGACAACAGCTTCATAGACAGTCCCGAGATTAATACCACACTCATCATTCAAAATCGCCTTAATGTTATTCTGATAGAGAATAGCTGTCAGAATTCCGACATCGTTGAGATAGAGTTTTATGAGGTTCTTACCTGAATGTTCCAGGAGGGGAAATACAGGTGTTGATACAGCCTGAACCGATAGTGCTATACCGGATGATGTCAGATAGTCGAACTCCTCCATGTAATCAGAAAAGCGTTTTCCCTTTTTGTCATCTATATCTTTGAATCTGATTCTCTTTTTCTTGTTTTCAAGAGTCGAAGGAATCATATCATAAATTCTCTTAATCTGAAGCTTCCGCTCTTTGTCATATTTAGCAGCGTCTGTCGAGTAATAATCATGTGTCTCATTCTGAATCGAACGCATCTTGATGATGTTTTTCGTTTCTATGTATGCTTTTACGGCGTCTGGAAGCCCCCCTGAGAGAAGATATTTCCTTAAGAAATCCATCATCTTGTTATGCATGGCTTCATCAAGCGACTGGCCCGCCTTAAATCTCAAAGAAACAGCCTCAATTACATCACGCCCGACAGACGAAGCAATCAGAAATTCCTCAAAGTCCATAGGGTACATATGCTTGATTTCTATACTTCCCATCGGTATTGACTGACACATGGACAGCGTAACACCAAGAAGGGAACCCGATGCAATATAAGTGAATCTATCATCCCTTTTCAGAAACTTCAGCATTGTCAATAGATGGGGATATACCTGGATTTCATCGAGGAAGACAAGAGTGTCGGACTTGCTCTTTAGCCTGTCTCCTGCCACCATGCTCAAATAGAGATAAAAATCGTCAACGGTCTTTGCATTCTCGAAGAGCCTGTCATTCAAAGAATCCTCAAAAAGGTTGATTTCCACATAGTTTTCAAAGAGCTCCGTTCCCGCCTCCCTGATGATATATGACTTCCCGACCTGTCGCGCCCCATCAACAATAAGAATTTTCTCAGACGAAGATTTAAGGTAGTTGACGATATAACTCTTAATCTTACGAAACATCCCCATACACTTTTCCTCTTTTTATGTTGCTCGAAAAACACACTTTTCTTCAATAACTAACTATCTAAAAATACACTTTTCTTAAGATTTAAGCAACAAGAAGATAGCTCAGTAGCGTTTACATGTACCGCAAACGAAAAGCAACTATGTGAGCATGATTAACAATGTCAAATGACATTGTCAGACATTGTCAAACATTGTCATAACATTGCTATGACATAGTTCAAAGAAATGTCAAAAACGGATAGAATAGACACCTAAATATTTATAACTTAATGAATTAATAGGAAACAGAAAAATGACAATGTCACACACTAATAACATTGTCAAACATTGTCAAAAGTGACAATGTTAAACAAAACTAACCAACTTACAAAAGCTATGGAGCTGTCCCATATTTCTCTTTGAAATGATGCAACTATTTTCCCCGCATTTGTTACTAGGCCATCGTATCCACCCCTTGTGCATCGGCATAACCACAAATCAGCATTTCACTCAATTGAAGGTTTCAAATCTTTGTAAGTGGCTTATAACCCTATTCTTCAACGGGAATATTGAAATAACTTTCAATAACTTCGGACAAATCCTCACCCTGAACTTTTCCGGCCTCGACAGACCCCATATTGCCGTATTGATATATCTGATCGAGAGCTTCGATTACCGCACGAATCTTTGTTCTGAGAAGAAAGCCTGACTTCGATGCCACATCTACAAGGCTCTGTATATCACACTCAATATCTCTGTCGTAAGCTCTCTTATAGAGGTCGACTATACTTCTTATCGACCTTTCAAGCTCTTCTTTAGTCAATGAGGCAAGCTCCGAGCCGTTGTTGATTCTATCGAGAGCATCTGTTATAGCGTTAATCTCTTCTTCCGGTCGGCCGCAAAGAGCGACCGCACTGTACTCATTCTTACCTGCAATTACCTCGTCGGAGAAGGAAGAAGAAAATGCAAAGACAGAATATACACTTTCAAGGGAGGCAATAGGATTGAGGAATCTATCTATATTCAAATATGCGTTTTCCCTGCTCTTACGTGCCATCCTTCCAATCAATTCAGCCTCATCAAAGAGAATAACCCAGCCTTTGTATCCCATTGTTTTGAAGAGTTTTGCCATGAAGACGAAATAATCGAATGTATGTTTCTTCTGAACAAACTTTTCCCTCAATACCATCTTCTCGTCGCAGTACTTCTGATATAGTGATTTGAGAGTAGTCTGATTCATATAGTAGCCACGGAGGTCTGCATCCAGTGCATCGGCATCGTCATCTCTATGCCCCTGAGAATACAGCAGGGCCTTGAAAACGTAGAAGAGCTTATCTGTAGAGAGCTTCTTCAATGCATAGAGATACATCTCATTGGCTTTCTCGCCTTCTGGCGCCAAAGTCTCGAAGAGGCCGAATATGCCACTCTCATTCCTTCCTGGGAGATATGTATTTTCAAGAATCCTTTTATAAAGAAGGTTAAGGTTGTTCGGTGGGGTCTCCTTACTTATCGAGACAAGCGACACCACATAATTCTCCTCCTGTGCCATTGAGAAGATTGTGTTGAGCATATGTGTCTTGCCTTCTCCGTACTTACCGATGATTACCCTTCCTTTGCTTTCTCCTTCACTCACCTCATTTAAATCATCCTTGATGGAGGAGATGAGCTCGAGACGTGAAGACGAAAAGTATTTACCTACCCTCCGCGATGGAACTCCTGAACGGAGAGCCTCAATCAAGTGACGTGCATCGTAGTCCATCATTTTTCCTCCTTCTTATCGAGTTTGAGTGTGAATCTGTTCACCAAAAGTGGGAGTGATATCCCACCGAATTTCGATTCCTTCATAAGGCGCTCTGCATCCTCCTCTGTCATCGGGACAGCCGAGATATCGTAAGAGGAGAAAAGTGATGTCAGACGCTCGGACATCTCGAGAATAGCATCCTCGGTGTATAGGGAGGCGTTGATCTTGTCTAAATCCAATAGGTCGGTATATAGGTTCACCCTCTTCGAGACAATCTCGTTCTGTATTCTGAGCCACAGCGCCTGATAACTCTTGAAGCCAATCTTTTCATTGTCTATGAGTGAACGGTCGAATCCGAAGACCAGGAAGAAATACCTGAATGTATCTATGTCGTCGATAAGTTCCCTTATCGCTTCATAGCCGTCATCACGGCGCATCTTCGTGTACTTAACGGGATTGAGGGAGGAAGTGCTGATCATGCTTTCCGTATTATCTATCGAAACATAGAGACCGTTGTAGCCGGCAAGATGCACGAGCTCGGCGAGACTTCGGACAAGATAGCGCGCATTGAACTTGTTGATTTTATATCCTGCAAGCCCGAGTGATCTCAGGGCCGACACCTTGATGGTTTTATCTGCATTAAGCCATGCATCCACAGTTTCCTTCGTCTCTTTGTCAAGCTTGAGGGTTCCCAGCGACTCGGAAGCAAGAAGGGAGAGAATCTGGGCAAAATTGTAATCGAGGTTTGGATTTTCCAGATAGAACTTTCTCAGCCCCGCCCTTACCTCGGACTTTGAAAGGAATGAAAGCTCCCCTCTGTCGCCGAGCCAGGAAGCAAAGTTCTTGTCCAGAGACAAAGGATAGTCATATCCCATGGAATTAACCATCCTTGTAGAGCTTCTCCTTATAAGGTCATCAAGATCAAGGGATTTGAATATTGCAAGGTAGAGATTCGTCAAATCCGAGAGAAGCAGGTTCCTGCTGTCCAGTTCCACAGTGAGAAAACCACTGTCGGCAGCATCAAACGCCATGAGCTTCAACAAGTGGCTCTTCCCCGCGCCCTTCTTACCGGTGACAAACTTAATCTTGCTGCCGCCGTTTGCGATATAAGTATCGAAATATTCGTTTTTTATGAATGTTGAGACCTTATCGAGCCCGACCGTTATCGAGCGCAGTATGTCCCTGTCGAGTGGAACACGCCCGAAGGAAAGCTCAACCATGGCTTTGTTAGCGTCCATCGTATTTACCTGTTACCTGAATGATATCGTGCTGAAAATCTGTTCGTTGCCAGATGCGTCAAGAATTCTGATTCCCTTGCCCCTTCCTGTGGAGAAAGCGACACTTCTGCCACTCTTTGTTACGAAGCCGCCCTTCTCGTTCTCGATGTAAAGGCGTGCAATATCAAAAGCGAAAGCCGTCTCGTCATAGTCCTTTCTGCTCCTTGAAAGAGGAACCATCAGCTTGTAGATATCAAGCAACGTCAGATAAGCGCCGAATGTGAATTTCCTCGTTCCGGCCTTTTCATTCTCCTTTGCTATAAGGAGAGTATATGCGTTCTCCAGATCCTGTGCGAATGAAAGAGCACTGAAAGCAGCAGTATCGAGCTTGTCGACAAGAGCCTTCGTCGCCCCGGCCACGCACTCAGGTCTCATCGAGGCAAACTTCTTCTTGCCGATTACAACTTCCTGAGTCTCCGCATCAAGCTTGATTTTTGTCGGGAAAACCTCATAGTTCGGGTAATCTCCTACAACATCCAGGCCCTTGTTTCTCAATGAAGAGAGCATCTCTTCGGTGAATGTACCGCTCTGGAAATAATCCCTGTAGTCGAAAGAAGCGAGTTTTTCCACCACTTCCTTTTTCGCTTCAAGATATGCCTCGGTCATAGTCTCCAGAGTTGCACTGTCCTTTTCTGCAGTCTTTATATCTCCTGCTTCAATATCCTTACCGATTTTCTTCTCCAGGCTAGTGAGTTTCGCCAGCGTATCCTTCATATTCTTTCCAAGAGCTTTGAACTCTTCCAGAAATTCTTCGTAGACCATAAAATCCTCCAACGGAGTAAATATAGCACAGTACACAAGAAAGTTGAAAGGAATAAAAGACAATAATCTCTTCATTCGTCTGTTGTTTTGTAGATAACTGCACACAATAAGGAAAGAAAAGCCCGAAGAGAATAAGAAACGCTCAATAAGATGTACGGGAAAACTTGAAAATCTTCAATCTTGTAGAAGATGGCGCCAAAGGCTATCATTCAATTATGGTTACTCTCTATAAATGGCAGGAAGAATGTCTCGAAAGATGGAAGGAAGTCTCCTACAGGGGAGTAATCGAAGTCACGACCGGTGGCGGAAAGACACTCCTTGCCTCCGTTGCTGCATCAATGCGAATAAAAGAGACGGACGGAAACATACATGTATATGTCATAGTCCCGAGAATCCCGCTACTTGAACAATGGAGGAAAACCCTCAACAGCGTAGGTATACGTGACGTCAGAATACAGAATCAGAAGAAAATAATCCCGGCTGTCGTTTCAATCTTCACAATCAATCGTGCCCGCGATGTACTTCCCCTCATTGTAGAGGACGACATGAGAAGCGGAAGAAATGTACTCTTGATTCTTGATGAGTTCCACCATTACGGTAGTCCGTCGAACTATCACCTCTTCGACTTCAAAAACTCCCTTGAGTATAGAAAAGACCTCTACTCGGCTCTAGGCTTGAGTGCCACTGCGGAAGTGAAAGGCCTTGAGACAAAACTCATTCCGGCAATCGGGCCTCTCTTCTACAGATATTCCCTAAAAAGTGCTATTTCGGACAGTGTCGTGAATGATTTCGTGCTCTTCAATATAGCTGTTGCACTCGACAGTGATGAAAGAGAGAGCTATGACGAGATAAGTGATTCAGTCTCGACACTTCTCGGAGTATTATGGAAGAAGGTCCCCTTTCTTGCGGATCACAAAATTCCCTTTACAGAAATGCTTGCCAGGGTAAGAGAGACGAAGGACGAGGAGCTTATAGGACTGGCTGACGCAATCCAGGCTCTTATCCTCAAACGGCGGGGTTTGATAGCAACTGCAAAAAGCAGGTATTCAGTTGTAACGGAAATACTCAAGACGGCGAATGAAGATGATAAAGTCCTGATTTTCACAGAAAGGATAACCCAGGTGGAGGAATTATACTTCCTTCTTAAACGAGCAGATTACGACTGCTGCCGTTATACAAGCGATATGGATAAGGATGAGAGAAGACGCAATCTCAATGCCTTCAAAGACGGCGAAAAGCGTATACTCATCGCATGTAAGGCCCTTGACGAAGGGCTGGACGTGCCAGATTGCAATATCGGGATATTCATGGCGAGCACGTCGGCAAAGCTGCAGAGAATACAGCGTAGCGGCAGGATTATCCGTAAGGGCCTCAATAAACTTCCCTCCCTTCTCTACTACATCTACTGTGACAACACACTAGAGGATGAAGCGCTGCTCTACTCCCTCAAAGGTAATATACACATGGGGAATGCAAGAGTTACAGCGACAGGAGAGATTGTCAACGACGGCTACTACGACAGGGTATTCGCTCTTCTTAAAACCCTCAAAAAGAATAACTTCGTCAAGGAAGAACTCATGCCCCTTATAAAGTACGGCAATATTAGGCCCGAGCAGTTCTGGCCGACAGAGACACTCGAGAATATGCTCGCCTCATCATCCAACCCGTTCTTCCGCTCATATCTCTCCCTCATGATTCTGCTTTCCCGGGTCTCTCCCTACGAAGAGGAGGAAGACGAAGAAATAGAAAAGAACCCGTATCTATTATGACGGGCTGATTATCTTAGAGCTAAGCTCCTGAAAGTTATCACCGCTGACCAACGTTATACCGTTTTCCTCTGCAAAACGTACTGCTTCTTCCTCAAAACCATTGAAGGAGAAGAAATAATAGTACAGTTTTCCCTTTCCGCCTTTATACACACTGCTTATATCCTTAGAAATGTGTTTTCTAAGGTCTGAAATATCTGCCTTCCTTGTTCTGTACTTGCACTCCCCGGAGATTGTATTACCCGCTTTATCCATCGCTACAATGTCTATTTCGTTTGACTTATCCCACCACCTTCCGATTTTGGTAAACATAAACGGAAGTTTCAATTTGCCGTTCTCCCTCTTGAGATACTCGATACAAACATCCTCAAAAGCGTAAGAAACGAAATAGTCAAGGTTGGGTTCTATCAATTTTGCATAGACTTCCGCTACGTTCCCGAACTCAAGTAGTGTTATGTTCGGGAAAACAAAGGCATACCAGAATCTAAAGAAATAGTTTTTTATTTTATATATTCCCCGTTGAGGGTTGGGCTTTTCTCCACGTAGCGCAGTAATCGGCAACTCCCTTTCAACCAAACCTAGCTCAATCAGATTTTTAAGATAAACACTCAATACACCCTTATCTAGAGCTGTATCATCCTGTATTTCAGAGAATTTTGTCTTTCCTAGCGCAATCGACATTATAATTGAATTATAACGCCCCGGCTCTCGCAGCTCCTGCCTGAGGAGGAACTCAGGCTCGGAGTATAATATACTTCCTTTTTTCAATGTAACCGAGATAATGTTGTCCTTAATGCTTTTTGAAGTGTCAAACTCCTTCAGATAGAAAGGAACGCCTCCACATATCGAATAGACGGTGAGTTTATCGTGGAGGGAATAGCCGTCGAGAAAAGATACTGCATCAAAGAACGGCATCTCCACCATCTTATAAATTCCCGTTGCCCTGCCGTAGAGAGGCATCTTCTCCCCGAGAATTTCCTTTTCCATAAAACTCATGGAACTGCCACAGAGAATTATCATGACATTCTCGCTCTGTAGATATCTGTCCCATTCCTTCTGCAATATGGAGGGAATCTCCCTGTTAGCGGCTACGGCATAAGGAAACTCATCGATGATGAGTACCCGCTTTTCCTGACCGGTGGAAACGAAGTCTTTTACAGAGTCAAAAGCCTGAGTCCAGTTTTGAAAGGACGTAAAGTATTTGTCGCCAAGAAAAGGAGATATCGCCGAGCTGAATGCCCTAAGCTGTGCCTTATCCTCAGCCTGGGTGCATGTATAGAATACAGCCTTCTTTCCCTTTGCAAATTCCTTAAGTGTCTCCGTTTTTCCGATTCTGCGGTGGCCATAAAGAATGACAAGTTCACCTCTCTTTGAACTGAATTTCTCCTCAAGAAATTCAAGCTCTTTCTTCCTTCCTATAAATCTATCCATAGGGATATGATAATTAGTATAATCACGATTTGTCAAATCATAATTATACTAATTAAAGAAGTGGCAGGCGGTCAAAACTGGAAATGAAAATCCCACTTTTTCACAGTGCTGAATGTGCAACTTGACAACTGAGGCAATACTCACCAACTAAAGAAGCACTGGGAGCATCTGATCTGGAGTAATCACACCAAACAATCCTCGTTGATTAGAAGTATCTTTGTGTTTTGCTTTGCAATATCGAGCATGCGCTCAGTAAAACCGCTTTTACTGAATACGCCATAGATAACCTCATACCCCGGAAAAGCCTTACGGATTTCTGTGGCATTATCAACTTTCTCTTTCAAGGCAAAGTAAACAGGAGCATCTACGGGCTTTGTATGGTATTTGCACTCTCCGGCAAATATCCGCTTATTTTGATTGTCAACGGCTATTACATCAATTTCCGTATCACCGTCAATATCATTCAGCCAGTAAGAACCAATACGGGATGGCTGAAAAGAAATCGTCCCGTTATTGCATAGAGAAGCAAAGATATTTTTTGAGATGTCCTCATAAGCAAATGCAACAAATTTCTCACAAAAATCCTTATTCATCTCATCAAGCACAATCTCAATGTTGTCCAATTCAAGCTCACCTTTGTAGGGATAGACATAACGGAACCAGAAGCGGATGAAATTATCACCAATGAAATAGAGTCCCTTCCGCGATTTCTCCGGGTTCTTTTCTGTTATCGGTGTACATCTCTCCACAAAACCCAGATCCGAAAGTGTCGCTAGATACGGCGTTAATTGAGATGTTTCCTCCCCGAGTACACCGGCAATCCTACCAAGCTTATGATTACCGTCCGCAATTGCCTTGATAATCGAAAAGTAGTTCACCGCTGTCACGGCTTCGCTTTTCAAGAGAAAATTGGGCTCCTCATATAAAAAACCGTTTCTGGAGAAGACGTTATCCTTAAGATCTTCCTCCAGAGGTCGGCCATTCTCAAAAAACTCCAGATATTTCGGTACTCCGCCAGTCACGGCATACTGTTCAACTGCCTTTTCAAAAGGTATATCCTGAACAGCATAAATATCTGTAAACGACAGTGGTAACAGGCGAATCTGAGCAGTCCTTCGGCCATAGAGGGGACTATCGTAGCTAAGCGCATATTTCTGCATCATGCCGAGGAGGGAACCCGAGAGAATCAACATCACATTGCTCTCTTTCAAAATCTCGTCCCAGCCATTCTGAAGGATAGAGGGGAATGCCGGATTTGTCTTTACGAGGTAAGGAAACTCGTCAATGACAAGAACCTTCTTCTCCCCCCTCTTATAGTCTGCAATCACCTGGAACAAATCCAGCCAATCTGTAAATACAGCTTTCTCGAGGAGTGTATTTTTCGTTGTACGTGCCACGACTCCCGCCAGTCTCTTCATGCTCTGACTTTCCAATTCTTCCGTAGCTAGGAA
>CAVJEL010000049.1:0-13733 GCA_963648635.1 Ruminococcus intestinalis | reverse complement strand
AGACACTCGGTATTCTCTTACTCGGTGCTGTCGCATTCGGTTTCGGAACAGCAGGCGGTGTCTTACTCGGCAAGCTCATGAACAAGCTTGACCCGAAGCACCCGATCAACCCGCTTATCGGAGCTGCTGGCGTATCTGCCGTACCTATGGCTGCACGTGTTGCATCAAAGGTTGGACAGGAAGCTGATACTCAGAACTTCCTTCTCATGCACGCTATGGGCCCGAACGTATCCGGCGTCATCGGAAGTGCAGTCGCAGCAGGCGTTCTCCTCTCAGTCGTTCCAAGCATGATGGAAACAATCTCCCCGCTTCTTGCAGGATTCCAGGTTGTTGTATAATCACATCAAGGACTGAAAATTATCCCTCCGGTCTCAAATCGGAGGGATTTCTATTGTCGAAAGTTTGAGCAAAGAGCTCTATTTATCAGGTATACATTTTCACGCCTGCATAGAAAGAAGGAAGTAGATTCCACTTATTTCTATCTGTCCAGATTTTGTGGCACGAGAGCCCCGGGACGGGCTGACTTTGGAAAAGATGGCCTGGGATTGCCTCCTGCTACCCATTCTATATCATCATCACTTATAGGAAAGTCTTGAAGAGCTTTCTCAATCTCTCCGTCTGTATAACCGAATTCCTTTCCTGCCGTTATCAACCAGTTCCTTGAATATTTCTTTCATCTTATTCAACCCTGCAAAATACCGATAAAGCAGAAAGTAAGGTTTGTTCACTGTTCAAAAATCTTAATTCCTGTGGAGACCTTAAGCCCAGCCGTCGTCCACCCGAGAGGAAGAAGACACGAAAGGCCTGTTATAGCCTCCTGCCACCCCTTCTATATCTTCATCACTTATAGGAAAGTCGTGAAGAGCTTTCTCAATCTCTTCGTCTGTATAACCGAATTCCTTTGCTACCGTCTTGAAGCTGTCAACATTCTTAAGGGCGTCTTTTCTGCCGTTATCAACTAGCTTCTTGAAAATATCATCTTTCATCTTTTTCTCCCTTGTAAAATACTTGTGAAGCAGAACGTAGATTTTGTCTATTCCTTTCTGTTCAAAGAATTAATTTCCGCGACTGCATTATACTGATTTACCAGCCCACATTAACTCAAGAATAAACACATGACAAATTGCTATGAGCTCTCATAGTTCATGCCATCAATCGGCCGTCAATTATTCCTGTCAATCGTTGATCCTTGCTTGGAAGGTCTGGGATAACCACCTGCGACCCATTCTAAGTCATCATCACCGAGAGAAAAACCATCAAGAGCGTTATCAATCTCTTTTCCTGTATATCCGAATCCTCTTGTGGCTTTCCTGAAGCTATCAACACTATCAAGGGCGTCTTTTCTGCTGTTATCCCATAACTTCTTGAAAATAGCTTTCATCTCATTCTCCCTTTCTTATGAGATGACTCTAATATAACACATAATCGGCTTAACGAACACTGATAAGAAGACCCGGAGGTGGTTATCTCCGGGCCGAAAGGAATAATCAGAGTAATCAGATTACGTTATACTCTTTGAGTATCTTCTCGATATCTGTTCCCTTAATCTTCTCCATAACCTTCTTGAGGGCAAAGCGCTCAATCCAGTTGAATTGCATATCTGTCAGCTTCTTGCCGTCTCTGAGTTTGACGGAGGCATCCATGAGAGCTCTCACATCATATACACTACCCCAGACCTCAGGTACACCCCTATCGATGTTGAGGAGTGTGTATACACTCTCCATACCTGTTCTCATTGAGTACTCGGTTGTGAAGATTGTGTCCCTCTTTGTCTCGGCAAACTGACCGAGGAATGCAAAGTTGACTGCACCCTCAGGTACAACATCAGGCCTGTCGCCATAAGCACGTGGCATGAAGAATGCGTCGATATAAGGCATCATGACAGGAACTGTGTTAGCGTGTTTCTCTGCCATCTCCTCAATTTCATCAACTGGCACACCAATATGATAGAGCCATTCCTCGCAGATTTCCTTACCTGTACACTCTCTCATCGGTTTCTTAATAAAGTCACCTTCCTTATCTGTAAAGAGTGAATATACCCAGACAAGGCAATGTCCCTTGGGCTGTGCCCTGAATTGAGGCTGACGGTTGATTGTCCAGCTCATGAGCCAGGAAGAATCCTTGACTGTTACAATACCACCTGTGACAACCTTTCCCGAAAGCGGGTCTCTCTTACATATGTTCTTTATGTAAGGAAGAATCTTATCGTCAAGTGTTTCGACTGTCGCACTCATCCAGTTTGTCTTCTCAGGGTCGGAGCAGAACTTGTCAGGGTGTCCGAAAGACGGATCCTGCTTAGCAATTCTTCTCCACATATCCCAGCCACCGCCTTCTTTAATCTCGGTATTATAAGGAGCCTTCTCATTCTGACTTCCCATACTCGAGTTCTCGACGCAGCCACCGTTTGTGATGAATACAAGGTCATTTTCCGTAAGGTCGATCTTGTCCTTCTTTCCGTTCTCGATTATGTCGATGCGCTGAGCAACCTTCTTACTCGGAGTACACTTGAACTCGACATTCGTAACGTTTACGTTGTAGTGGAACTGTACACCCCTCTCCTCAAGCCACTTGACCATCGGAAGAATCATCGATTCATACTGGTTGTACTTCGTGAATCTCAATGCCTTGAAATCCGGAAGTCCCCCGATATGATGAATGTAGCGCTGGATGTAGAGCTTCATCTCCAGTGCGCTGTGCCAGTTTTCGAATGCGAACATTGTTCTCCAATAGAGCCAGAAGTTGGAAGAAAGCACTTCGTCATCGAAGTAATCCGTAATCTTCTTGTCCTGCAATTCTTCGTTTGGAGTGAAGAAGAGCTTCATAATTTCCATCGCACCCTTGTCCGAGATATCGAACTTGCCGTCTGTGTGTGCATCTTCGCCCTGATTGACAGTTGCACGACAAAGCGAATAGTTGGGGTCAGCTTTGTTGAGCCAGTAATACTCGTCGAGGACGCTCACGCCTTCTGTCTCAATTGACGGAATGCTTCTAAAAAGGTCCCACATGACTTCAAAGTGGTTGTCCATCTCCCTTCCACCACGCATTACGTAGCCGACGTTCTCGAACTTCCATCCGTCGCATGCCCCGCCTGCAGTAAAGCCCTTCTCAAGGATATGAATCTTCTCACCCTTCATCTGGCCGTCTCTGACGAGGTAGCATGCTGCTGTTAGTGCAGCCAGTCCACTTCCTACTATGTAGGCTGACTTGTGATCGACACCTTCCGGCTTCTTAGGCCTTGCAAATGCTTCATAGTTACCGCTTGAATAATACATATCTCATTCCTCCTGTATTTATTCTTAGCTGGAATCTAACAAGGAAAAAGAGGAGAGGAAATTTACAAAAAAAGGCTGTTGTTCAGTTTTTTATCAAAAGGCCGGATGTGTAAGAAAATCAGGAAACACGGAAGCGCTCAAGTGCGCTTCTAAAGCCCCCGCATACGACTTTATCGAGCTTATCGATAATAACCTTCGGGTCCTCAAGCATATCCTTTTTAATCCAATCGAGCATGACGCCGACAAAGGCGTATTTATATGTGTCGGCGATGAAGACTTTGTCCTCCTCCCTGACAACCATATTCTTCGCTTCCTCATCGACAACGCCCTTAAGGAGGTCGAAGGTCAGGCGGAAGAGATAGTTCTCTATCTGCTCCCTGCTCACAGAATGATAAACGTTAAGGATAAATGGCTTGTTTTCCCTTACGGCTTCGAAGATCTGAAGAAAGCCTTCCTGCCAGTTATCGTAGTGCTTCTTGCCCTCGAGTGCACGCGAGGCATCCTCGTAGCACGACCACTCTACAAGGTCATATACATCCTTGAAGTGGTAGTAGAAAGTCATCCGGCTTATCCCACACTCGTCAGTGATATCCTTGACGGTGATATGCGAGAGGCTCTTCTTTAATAGAAGATTCTTAAGCGCCGTTTCAAGTGCTAGTTTTGTCAGCTGGCTCATGCCAAAAAGATAACAGATTTTGAGTGAAACGCAAAGAAAAGAGGTTTAATTTTTATCTTTTCTACTCCCCTTTCTTCTGCAATAATAGACAAGAGGAGCGAAAAATGAGTGACAAGAGAAAAGACTACATAAGCTGGGATGAATATTTCATGGGAATCGCAGTACTTTCTTCAATGCGGAGTAAGGACCCAAACACACAGGTGGGGGCGTGCATCGTATCGAATGAGAAAAAGATTATAGGGGTCGGCTACAACGGCTTTCCGACCGGTTGTAGTGACGATGACCTGCCGTGGGCGAGAGAGGGAGACTGGGGTAAGACGAAATACCCGTACGTATGTCATGCCGAGCTCAATGCAATTCTCAATGCAAATAATCCCGCGCTTCTCAAAGGCTCCACGCTCTATGTTGCACTCTTTCCGTGCAACGAATGTGCAAAGGCCGTTATACAGTGCGGCATAAAGGAGATTATCTACTCCTCTGATAAATACCACGACAGCGACGCAACAAAGGCCTCAAGGAGGATGTTTGATGCCGCCGGTGTCAAATACCATCAGCTAGTAACAGACCGTAAGGAGATAAAGATAAGCCTTATCTGAAAAAGTTATCCCGCTTATTCAGAAATAAACCTATTGCTCACTCCTCTCTTTGAGTGAGCCTGTCAATGCTGTTATATCGGGAGCATATACCATATCGGAAGGTACTCTGTCACGCTCGATGAACATCGTCATGTATACAGGATAATACGTAATCTTCCCGTCAACACTGACGTTTGCGTTTGAAAGGACAATAGCACTCTTGAGGCCGTATTTCAGATTGGCGAGGATCTTATCAAGCGCATAATGCTTCTTATAGTCCCTTCCCGACTTGACCTCAATGGGAAGTGGGGCACCACCGCGACTTATCAGAAAGTCAATTTCACCCTGTTTTCTGCTGTTGAAGTAATACTGCCTCTCAAATCCATGAGCCCTCAACTCCTCTGCGACAAAGTTCTCATATACGGCCCCGTAGTTTATATCTGTTTCTCCTGCCAGTATTCTCAGCTGTATGGATTCAGCATACATTGACGATAGGAGCCCGACATCAGAAAGAAAGAGTTTAAATAGTGTTGATTTCTCACTCAGTCTCAGCGGCAGGAGAGGCTCTTCGGCGTTATACACAGGAATGGCAACCCCAGCAGCTTTCAGCCACTCGAATGTGTTTTCGTACCTATCCGCCTTTGCCTCTTTATCAATATTATTAAGAATGAAACGCCTGTTTACATTATTAAGTTCTCCGGGAAGCGCATCAAAGACCTTGGTTATCCTGAGCTTCTTGTCGAGGCTCTCATATTTCACTATATCGTCTCTGTAACGTTTTATTATATTTTCCTGTTCTCTGACGGCATCAGCTATATTCTTATCCTCAAGATACTTTGCCACAACACCCGGCATACCCCCGATAACAAGGTACAGCCTGAAGAGCCTCAGCATAGCATCATGGATGAATTCATCAACCTGTATCCTCTTTTCAAACGCACTTTTTAGTATTGCGATAATATCCTCCTGAACACCATTTGCAATACAGAACTCTTCAAAATCAAGCGGAAACATCTCTATGGAATCCATATAGCCGACCGGCATTGATTTAACACTATAGAGTTCAATTCCCAATAGAGAGCCGCTCATTATGTATTTGTAGCTTCCTTCCTGCACAAGGTATTTTACGGCTGTAACTGCTTCCTTACATTCCTGAACCTCATCAAAGAAGATAAGCGTATTCCCCTTCTCGAGTTTAACGGGGGAATAAAGCGACAGGCGTGATATTATTTCTTCTGTATTTGCTGAAGTCGTGAATATATTTTTTGCATTACTATCAGAGAAAAAATCCAACTTGATAAAATTCTTGAAATATTCACGTCCAAGTCTCTCTATAAGGTAGGTTTTCCCCACCTGCCTCGGACCGTCGACAAGAAGGCTTTTCTTATCTTTGGATTCAAGAAAACGCCTGATTTCCTTTTCGACTTTTCGTTTCAGAACAATTGATTTTATAACTTCTTCCATACACAGATATTACAAGTAAACTGCCACCTTTTGCAACCAAAATTCACGCAATTTTGCCACCTTTTGCAACGGTTTTAAGGCACATTTTGCCACCTTTTGCATTATAAACCGTCACTAAGTTAAAGAGTTTCTCTTTACAAAAGATTAATTAGGGATGAAAATAAAATGAAGGTTGGTATCACAGACCGCTGCCACGCCAGACAGAAGCTAAGGGACCTCCGTAAGAGAGGAAATACTTTATGTCGAGATTCAGAGTTAACGGAAAGCAGGTAACAGAAGAAACAAATAAAAGCCTATTAAGGTTCCTCAGAGATGACTTGAGGCTTACCTCCGTCAAGGACGGATGCTCCGAAGGTGCGTGCGGAACATGTACAGTCATAATCAACGGCGAGGCTGAGAAGGCATGTACATACACAACAGGGCTCCTTGAGGGCGCTGAGATAATCACAGTCGAAGGCCTGAGCGACAGGGAAAAGGAAATATACACCTATGCATTCGGGGAAGCCGGGGCAGTACAGTGCGGTTTCTGTATCCCGGGAATGGTTTTGTGTGCAAAGTCCCTCCTCGACAGAAATACAAATCCGACAGAGAAGGAGATACGTCACGCCATAAGAAACAATATCTGTCGCTGCACAGGGTATGTGAAGATAGTAAAGGCAATAGAAATTGCCGCATCGATTATCCGTGGAGAAGAAGATATAAAACCATCCAGTCAGAAATGGAGAATAGGCGACAGGGTCCACCGTGTTGATGTGGAAGAGAAAGTAACTGGAAAGGGAATCTACCCTGATGATATCTACCTACCCGGTATGCTCCACGCCTCCTGTGTAAGAAGTAAATATCCCCGCGCAAAGGTACTTTCTTTAGACATATCCCAGGCAGAGAAAATGCCGGGAATAGTGAAGATTTTCACGTCCAACGATGTTCCGGGAAACAAGGTTGTTGGACACCTTGCCAAGGATTGGGATGCGCTTATTGCGGTCGGCGAAATAACACGCTTTCTCGGAGACCCCGTGTGCCTTATAGTCGGTGAGACAAGAGAAGAAATAGAAGAAGCGAAGAAGCTTGTCAAAGTTGAGTATGAACCCCTTCCCTTTGTCGCGAGCCCGGAAGAAGCGATGAAAGAGGATGCCCCGCGAGTGCATGAGAACACGCCGGGGAATCTTGCAGTCGAGAAACATGTAGCAAGAGGAAATGCGGAGGATGCAATAAGTAAAAGCGACATCGTCTACACTTCGCACTTCTCAACGCCCTTCACGGAGCATGCATTCCTCGAGCCCGAATGTGCCGTTTCCGTTCCTTATGAGGACGGCGTTAAGATCTACTCGACTGACCAGGGTGTATATGACACACTCCATGAAACTGCGCCATTTTTAGGCCTCCCGTATGAGAAGGTCATAGTCGAGAACTGCCTCGTCGGCGGAGGTTTCGGAGGAAAGGAGGATGTTACCGTCCAGCACCTCTCAGCAATGGCGGCATACCTCTTGAAGCGTCCTGTCAAGATGAAGCTCTCGCGTGCCGAGTCAATACTCTTTCACCCGAAGCGTCATCCGATGGAGATGGATTTCACAGTCGGCGTCGACAAAAGAGGCAAGATACAGGGCGTGAAGGCAAAGGTTATTGCAGATACCGGCGCATACCTCTCCCTCGGAGGACCGGTACTTGAGAGAGCATGCACCCATGCCTCTGGGCCGTACAACTACCATAACTTCCAGATAGACGGTTACGCTTATTACACAAACAATCCTCCTGCAGGAGCATTCAGAGGATTCGGTGTAACACAGACGTGCTTTGGAATCGAAAATATGCTCAACTCTCTTGCCAGAGAAGTCGGAATATCTGAATGGGACATACGCTACCTAAATGCAATAAGGCCAGGAGAGGAACTTCCGAACGGCCAGATAGTCGATGAGTCGACGGGACTTGTGGAGACACTCCTTGCAGTGAAGGAAACATACGACAGGGAGAAAATCAAGGGAATAGCGTGCGCGATGAAGAACGCAGGCGTCGGCGTGGGACTTCCCGACTGGGGACGTGTGAGGCTCATAATCAAAGACGGTAAAGTGCAAGTGCATTCAGCGGGAAGCTGTATCGGGCAGGGACTCTGGACAGTACTCAAGATGATTGTCTGTGACACCACAGCACTCGACGAAAACATGGTTGAAGTTGAGGCTGCAACGACCCTTGACCCCGACAGCGGAACAACAAGTGGAAGCCGTCACACTACAATAACAGGTGAAGCATGTAGAAGAGCAGCGGTAAAACTCAAGGAAGCGCTGGAGACGAAAACTTTAGCCCAGCTCGAAGGCGAAGAGTTCTACGGCGAGTATCTTGGTAAAACAGATAAACTCGGCTCCGATGTACCCCACCCCGTGAGCCATGTCGCCTACGGCTATGCAACACAGCTCTGCGTACTCAATGAAGACGGGACAATCAAGGAAATTGTAGCTGCCCACGACTGCGGAAGGGCCGTCAATCCGACAAATGTGGAAGGTCAAATTGAGGGCGGTGTCGTTATGGGTATGGGATATGCTCTGAGGGAGCGCTTCAGGCTCGATAAATGTAAGCCTCTTGAAAAATACGGTTCTCTCGGGCTCTTCAGGGCTGATGAACTTCCCCCAATAAAGGCGATAATCATCGAAAAGGAAGGACTCAAGACTTCAAACGGGGCAATAGGTATCGGGGAGATTACATCAATTCCGACAGCTCCGGCAATCAGCAACGCCTACTATCATTATAACAATGTACTACATCATTCTCTTCCTCTTGAGAATACCCCGTACCTTATTAAGGAAAACAGCGAAAAAATAAAGAAGAAGGGAAAGAGGCTTGTAGTGCAATCACCGGAGAGGTGTATAGGATGCCTCGAGTGTGTCCGAACTTGTGCCGAAACATTCTATAAAGAAAAAGATAGAAGGCTTGGTGCACTCAGAATCGAAGAAAAGGAAGGATATTGGAAACCCGTTATCTGTGTGCAATGCGGTAAATGTGCAAGTGTTTGTCCTGTCGGGGCCATCAAACAACTTCCAAGCGGTGTATGGATGATAGACAAGAAGCTCTGTACAGGGTGCGGTAAATGCAGGGATGTCTGTCCATTCTCCGTTATGGTCGAGTCACCCACGACAAAACAGAGCTCGAAGTGTATTGCGTGCGGTAAGTGTGCTTCCGCCTGCCCGATGGGTGTACTTGCCGTTGCCGAAAAAGCTTAAGTGGAAAGCACTTTCCACATACCTTCTTCGAGGAGGTGCCTGAAGCGCTCAGGCTCGCTCTTTATCCTCTCTCTCAGCTGATCTTTATCCTTCGGAGGATTGAGCGCAAGGGATAGAAGAGTGTGTTTATCCATAACACGGGATGAGGGAACATTGAAGCGGCGTGCGAGGTTATCCCTCACGATGAAAAGTGCCTTGAGCCTCGCCTTCTCCTCCTTTCTCATCTTCCTCCAGTCCCCGATATTCCTCCAGCCTGGCTTGGGTTCCTTGACTTCTCTCACTCTTTTCTCGCCCTTCTCAACTGCATCGAGTAGGTGCTCCTTCTCTATCTGGGACATTATGGCCTCTTTAAGATCAAAGAGGTATCTTACGTCTCCAAGTGCATACTCGATTAGGGTGCTTTCTATCGGCCTCAGGAGCCAATTTGCCTGCTGGTTCTTCTTTTTGTCAACTTCACTTTTGACGCCGAGGAAGGTTTCCTCGAGAGAAAGAAGGTTTCCTTTGTAGCCGAGAATCATTGCGGGAACACGCACGTCGAATACGTTGTTAATCTTCAACTTGTACTTCTTGTAGACAAGGGAAGCATCCCCCTGTATGTCGAACCAGATTTTCTCCGAGGGAGAAGAAAAGAAGACTTCGAGTCCCTTTGGAGTAACGGAGGGAGACCGCACATCGATGAGATAGAAGGAAGAGTTATCATAAATCTGAATAAGGGCAAGATGCTCACCGTATACATGAAGGTTGGACTCCCCTTCAAAGTCCACTCCTAGTGGCGCACCGTTCCACTTTGCTACCGCTTCTATTATCTTTTCATCTGTATCAAGTAATGTGTAAGGTGTCATACTTTCTCCTCCCCGTCTAGCTCTAAGGCACACTTTTTTATTATCTCCTTGTATCGCTCTACAAAGGACGGTGGACTCACCGGGGAGCTATCAGGTAAGAAGGAAAGTAACTTACCCATTATTTCAACATCGCTCACGGCAGGAACGGAGAGTATATATGTTCCGTTATCCCACTTTTCCTTCTGCTCCGTGTGCCAAACCTGGTTGGAGACGATATTTGCCGCAACTCCCTTGAAGCGGATTGTGTACCAAACCCTCTCTGTTTTATCTGAGAAGATACCGTAGCTCCCTTCATTCTCCTCGAGCTTTTTCTCGGCATATTCAAAGCGTTTATCGGTCAGTTTTATATCTTTGATACGGCTCAGTGAAAAGGTACGTATGCTTCCGTACTCGGTCTCCGCCCTGAGATACCAGATCTGCGAGTAGTTTATGAGCACCATCGGGTTTATATCGAGCACGGTTTCCTTACCCTTGCTGTTGACATATTTCACCCGGGTCGTAAGTCTATCCTTTATTGCAGATACAAGCGTTGTAAAGACCGAGTAGTTCACCCTTTCGAGTGCCGTGTACATATATCTTACGGGAGGAGGTGATTTCCTCTCTCCATCCTCTGTCTCAAATTGCTCGCGAAGTGTATTATCCCCCGCCCTTGCAAGGGCCTCGGCAATTGTTGAGTTTACAAAAGCTTCATTGAGGCGGGGCTTATCACCGTTGAAAACGTAGTAGTTTTTGTTGCCGCTACGAACAAACTCAACCGTGGAGAGCTTATCGAGGTAGCCGATGTCACTTAGGCGATCACGGATGAAGTCGATATCTCTCCTAAACTCTCTATTCGAGATGTTGTATCTTTCTTTTATGTAGTTGTAATTAAGTCTCCCGTCATCAAGACAGAGGACGTTAATCATATCCATTATACGCTCTATTCTACTCACAGCAGACAGTATAAAAAGAAAACGGGCCGAAGACTATTTGTCAACGACCCTTTTCTTCATATAAGGAGGTGTTATCTTAAGCCGTAGCGTGATACGAATGCCTCTGCATTCTGAATCGAGCCGCCTGCTGCACCCTTGACAATGTTGTTGACGAGGAGACAGAAGCCGATTTTTCCTTCCTTCTTTCTGAGTCTTCCTGTATATACAACCATTCCTTTCGGTGTTCCCCAGAATGCATACTTGGGCTGCGGGAATGTGTTCTCGCTTGAGTAGACGACTGGCTGAGCCGGTGTTGACGGCAGATCTGATGCCTCTTTGAACTCGCTCCAAGCCTTGATTATATCCTCGCACTCCACATCCTTCTCCAGGTCTAGCCATACAGTCTCGAGGTGGCCGAACATGACGGGAACACGTACTGTGAAGGCATAGACAACGGGATCAATAGAGAGAATCTTCTTGATTTCCTTATCTATCTTCTCTTCTTCGCCCTTAATGAACGGAATACAGTTATCTGTGATATCGAAAGAAGAGAGGCCAGGGTAACCTGCACCCGATACGCTCTGGTAGCTGTTGATTGTGATTGTCTTTATTCCATACTTTCTCAGTGGTGCAAGTGCCATTGCTAGTCCTGTTGTTACACAATTGGCATTTGTTACACAGAAACCTGTCTGTGGATAGCCCTGCTGTCTGATTAAATCAAGCTGTTCAACGTTTGTCTCAGGAATAAGAATTGGGACATTGCTGTCATAACGCATTGCTGCTGCATTACTGAATACATAGAACCCGTTGGCTCTAAGCTGGGGTTCAGCTTCCCTTGCGACCTCTGCCGGAAGTGCAGAGAATACAATCTTTACACCGGAAGCAAGCATGTCGTCGTGATTGAATTCCTTTATCTCGAGGTTCTTGATTCCCTCTGGCATCTCAAACGGCATAACCCAATGAACCGTTTCCGAATATTTCATTCCGACTCTTGCAGCGGAAGCAGTAACATAGCTGAGCTCGAACCATGGATGGTCAGAGAGCATCCACATAAAAACCTGGCCTACAGCGCCGGTAGCACCCAAAACGGCAACTTTGATTTTCTTGTTGTCCATTCTTCAATACTCCTCAGAACAAAAAATTAACTAACTATATCCAATGGAAAAAGAAAGGACAATAGAATTAGGATAAATTAACTCAAATTTTTAACAAAATGTTATTATAAAAACAAAACACATCTTATTTCACTTCAAATCAAGAAAATATAAGCATTAAAAGCCGACCAATTATTGTCACGCTTTATCAAACTTGGTAGACTGTCTACTTGTGGTGGTATGGCTTTTTTCAAGCTTTGTGCTTTATAATGGCCATAATCAAGGAGTTACAATGGCTGGTAAGAAAGATAATATTGTTCTTGGTCTGGGCTGCATCTCATGTGCACACAACAAAGACATCAACCTCTACAAGGATATGTATAGGAAATCTACTGAAAAGATTGCGTCCCATGCTGAGGAAGGTGCAGAGTTTTTGAAGAATCTGATGCATAACTCCCCATCCCGTACGGAGTGCAGATTCTACAACAGCGATGACGGACTACTATGTGAATACTTTGTAGAACGCGATTATGACAAGGACGGAAGCTGCCCCGATTACCTTCAGGTAAAGTTCGAGAAGGCACCAGCTACACGTACAAAGACTGTCACAGAAGAAGACAGAGATGATGTTGCTGAAGGTGAAATCAGAGAAGTCGAAGACGATGAACTTGGTGAAAACGAAGATGACGAGCCGACAGAACTCAAGGACGAAGGCAATTACCTTGAGGATTACGACGAGAACTAACTGTAGTTCCCTGTGAAACATTCCTATAAAAAGTTAAGATGAAGGCGGACGTTTGTTCCGCCTTCTTGATTAATCTCTTATATTTATTAAAATTAGAGTACTAGATTGTCCTCGGTGCAGAGCCTAAAGAGGACACGCTAGTATATTTAACAGATGATGTGCTGGAGTCTTACATTCGTGTTGTGAAGGCACCAACAACTGCAGAATAAAACGATTGATCTTTAGAGGGTAAGGAATATGTCTTTTGATACTCAGATTTCTCCATATAAGGCCGAAGATTACGCATTTTCAAAATTACGTGAGAGATATAAAAAGTGGACGGGCAAAAGTTTTGAAGAAAAGAATATGCTTTCGTTCGGCCTTGTCAACAAAGATGGGTACTTAACAAATGCCGGTGCTCTGATTGCTGACGAGTGTCCGATTAGATGGTCGAGATTATTCTGCACAAGATGGAATGGGCTTAAAAAAAGTGGAGGTGTGGTAGATGCACTTGACGATGTGGAATTTTCTGGCGGACTGATTTATTTACTTCAAAATGGCGAGGAATTCATCAGACGTAATTATAGGAAAATGTGGAGAAAGACAGCTAATTCTCGTGAGGAAATGCCTGAATATGTTGAACGCAGCTATCATGAAGCTTTGGTAAATGCCCTTATCCACAGAGACTATCTTGTTACTGGCAGTGAAGTTCATATTGATATTTTTGACAACCGTATGGAAATATACTCTCCTGGAGGAATGGCTGACGGTATAGATATTCAAAATAGAAATTTGTTCACCATCCCGTCAACAAGAAGAAATCCCCTTTTAGCGGATATATTTGAGCGTCTCGGATATATAGAGCATAAGGGAAATGGGTTTAGGGAAATTATGGATGCTTATGAGTTCCAAATCAATTATACAGAAAGCAAAAGGCCGGTATTCCGTTCTGACAGAGCCAGCTTT
>CAVJEL010000048.1:0-14454 GCA_963648635.1 Ruminococcus intestinalis | reverse complement strand
TCTACTCCTACTTGCGCTTCTTGACAATGAATGCATTAGACGGCTTCTTCTTAGAGCGTGTCTTACCGCCCTTAGCCGGCTTACCCCAAGGTGTACATGGGTTTCTACCTGCAGCAGTCTTGCCTTCACCACCACCATGCGGATGGTCAACAGGGTTCATGACGACACCTCTTACCTTAGGTCTTCTTCCAAGATGTCTGGAAGCACCGGCCTTGCCAAGAGATACGTTCATGTGATCCTCGTTGCCAAGCACACCGAGTGTGGCATAGCATTCACCGAACACCATTCTCATCTCACCGGAAGGTAAACGAAGAGTAACATAGTCGCCTTCCTTAGCGATGACTGTAGCACTCAGGCCAGCGCTCCTGACAAGCTGTCCGCCACGTCCATAGTTAAGCTCGACGTTATGGACTGCAAGTCCGAGGGGAATGTTCTTCAGAGGAAGAGCGTTTCCTGTAGTAAGAGGTGCATTCGGTCCAGATACAACCTGAGTTCCGACTGTGAGCCCCTTAGGTGCTAATATATAGCGCTTTTCTCCATCAGCATAGTTCACCAGTGCAATCAGGACAGATCTGTTGGGATCGTATTCGATTGTCTTGACTGTTCCCGGCACACCATACTTGTTGCGCTTGAAATCAATGATTCTGTAAGCCCTCTTAGCTCCACCGCCACGGCGTCTAACGCTGATACGTCCGAATGTGTCGCGACCAGAGTTCTGATGAAGACTTACTGTGAGAGACTTCTCAGGCTTCTGTGCTGTAACTTCACTTTTGACAAGTGTAGTCTTCTGGCGGAGACCAGGAGTATTTGGTTTGTAAGTTTTTAATGCCATATTCCTTTATCCCCTTTTAGCCTTCGATAGCCCCAATGGACTGACCCTTGGCCAATGTTACGATTGCTTTCTTCCAGGAAGGTGTGTATCCCTTGATGAATCCGCCCTTACCTCTGGAGAACTTCGGCTTACCGCCAACATTCATTACATTGCAAGCAGTGCACTCAACATTGAACAACTCCTTGACGGCCTTCATGATCTCATACTTGTTAGCCTTGGGGTCAACTTTGAATGTATACTTCTTATATTCGCTCTCGCGGGCAATGTTTGACTTTTCACTTAAAACTGGTTCAATGATAACTCTATCTGCTCTCATTTCGCTTTCTCCTTAGTTTTCACCGTAGAAATCGTTGAGATTCGATACAGCAGACTTGAGAACGATAATCTTTCTGCCGTAGAGAAGTTCCTTAGCAGAGAGCTTGTCGTATGCAAGAACATGCAGATAAGGGATGTTCTTGGATGCGCGTCTGATCATCTTATCATCATCTTTCATAACAAGGACGGTTCTCTGTCCGACTGTCTGGAAAGCAGCCATAATGGAAGCCATATCCTTTGTTTTTCCGTTTTCGCTAGTGAAATCTTCGACAACAACCAGTCTTTCTTCTTCAACAGCAAGGGTAAGAAGACTCTTCATTGCAAGTCTCTTAACCTTCTTGGGAAGAGAGTAGGAATAATCGCGGGGTTTCGGCCCGAAGATTGTACCACCACCGACTGTGATAGGAGACTTCTTGTCACCACGGCGTGCGTTACCTGTTCCCTTCTGCTTATAAGGCTTGGTATTGCTGTAATTGACCTCAGCTCTGGTCTTTGTGCAAGCAGTTCCGACACGGCGGTTAGCTGCTTCGTTTCTGACGGCATGGTAGATTGATCCTGTAGATACAACTACTCCGAAAACGTTCTCGTTTAACTGAACGGTTCCAACTTCTTTGCCGGCTGTAGAAAAGAGTTTCTGTTCCATACTATACCACCTTACTTCTTTACTGCCTTTCTGACGACTACTGTGCTGTCTGTAGGACCGGGGATTGCTCCCTTGACCATGAGAACCTGCATTTCACTATCTACTGCAACGAGCTTAAGATTCTGAACTGTAACCTTCTCGTTTCCCATGTGACCAGCCATCTTCTGACCCTTGAATGTGTGTGCAGGGGTTGATGACATAGCTGTGCCACCGAGATCTCTGTGGAACTTTGAGCCGTGGGTCTTTCTACCGCCGCCGAAGCCATGACGCTTCATACCGCCCTGGTAGCCCTTACCCTTGCTTGTTCCGGTTACATCCACGTAAGCTACTTCTTTAAATAAATCAACACCTAAAACGTCGCCTACATTGACTTCATTGTCGAAGTCTCTCATTTCCATGACGACCTTTTTAGGTTCGCAAACATCCTTGAACTGGCCTGCATATGGCTTTGTTGTTCTGCTTTCTTTTACAGCGCCTGAAGCAACAACAGCTGCAGAATAACCATTCTTGTCATCTGTTCTGTTTGCAATGACTACGTTATCCTCAACTTTTATAACTGTCACAGGAATCAGTCTGCCCTGGGCATCAAATACCTGTGTCATTCCAACTTTTTTGCCGATAAGCCCTAACATTTCTTACTTACCTCAACTTCACTGTCTAATTTCTACATCCACACCAGCAGGGAGTTCGAGTTTCATCAGGGCTTCTACAACCTTCTGGGTTGGGTCCAGGATGTCAATCAATCTCTTGTGTGTTCTCATTTCGAACTGTTCGCGAGCCTTCTTGTTAACGTGCGGCGATCTGAGGACAGTGTACTTGTTAATACGTGTCGGAAGTGGGATTGGTCCGGATACCTTAGCACCGGCCTTCTGGACTGTCTGAACAATTGCCTTTGAGCTCTGCTCGATAAGGTCAACGTCAAAGCCTCTCAACTTCACACGGATTCTTTCATTAGCCATTTTAAAAAATCTCCAAAAATCAATAGGTCACCGGGGATGAGGCACCCCCGGTCGGACCTTAAGTTTTAATTTAATACTTCAATCAGTCGACGATCTCTGTAACCTGGCCAGAAGCAACTGTTCTTCCGCCTTCTCTGATAGCGAAGCGGAGTCCCTTGTCCATAGCTACTGGGTGGATGAGCTCAACGATAATCTCTGTGTGGTCACCAGGCATAACCATTTCTTTTCCTTCCGGAAGGTGGCATGTACCTGTGATATCTGTTGTTCTGAAGTAGAACTGAGGTCTGTATCCATCGAAGAACGGTGAATGTCTTCCGCCTTCATCCTTGCTCAATACGTAAATTGTTCCTTTGAACTTTGTGTGAGGAGTAATAGTATTTGGCTTAGCAAGAACCTGGCCTCTGACAACCTCTTTCTTATCAACACCTCTGAGAAGAGCACCGATGTTATCACCAGCCTGTCCTTCATCGAGGAGCTTGTTGAACATTTCAACACCTGTAACAACTGTGTTTCTTGTTTCCTTGATACCGACAATCTGAACTGGGTCGTTAACATGGATGACACCAGCTTCGACTCTACCTGTAACAACTGTTCCACGGCCGGAGATTGAGAAGATGTCTTCAATCGGCATGAGGAATGGCTTATCAACAGCTCTCTCAGGAAGCGGAATGTAAGAATCCATAGCGTCGAGAAGCTCGTCGATGCACTTTGTAGCTTCAGGATCATCTGGCTTTGTCATTGCTTCGTAAGCAGATCCCTTGATAACAGGGCAGTTAGCGCCGTCGAAACCATACTCTGTGAGAAGGTCTCTCATTTCCTCTTCTACGAGTTCGATGAGGTCAGGATCGTCGACCTGGTCGCACTTGTTGATGAATACGATGATTGCAGGTACACCAACCTGTCTAGCAAGAAGGATGTGCTCCTTTGTCTGAGCCATAGCACCGTCTGTTGCAGCAACAACGATGATAGCGCCGTCCATCTGAGCAGCACCGGTGATCATGTTCTTGATGTAGTCAGCGTGACCCGGGCAGTCGACGTGAGCATAGTGTCTGTTCTTAGACTGATACTCAACGTGTCTTGTATTGATTGTGATACCACGTTCCTTCTCTTCTGGTGCGTTGTCGATTGCATCATAAGCAAGGGCCTTGTCTCCAAACAATCTAGCACAGTGCATTGTGATAGCTGCTGTGAGAGTGGTCTTACCATGGTCTACGTGACCAATAGTACCTACGTTTACGTGTGGCTTAGTTCTCTCGAATTTTTCCTTAGCCATCAGTTCCTCCTTGTGGCGATGCCACAAATCAAAAAATAATATTTATAAAGGCCCAAGCCTTTACAGTCAAACGAGACAACTGACTGCCAAGTAAGTAAATGTGAAGTTCCAGAGGTCGGCAGAAATCCTGACGACATACGTAATTAGTAATAAAAAAACTACTTCCGGAACCACCCTTATTGCCCTTAGCAATCGGTTTGGCTCTTGCCGTCACAACATAGTAACCCCATGCATAGTGGCGACACTTTGACTAATCTACTTGAATTTACAGATATTGTCAACACTATAAAATATCTTATGCCGACTAAAAAAATTAGGTCCTTAAATGAACACAGTAAGATAAAATCCAGGAAGGCAGAAGAACGACAATGACAATGCTCTTTATTTCATGCAGTCCTTCCTTATTTCACAACCCCAGTTGTGGTAGATTTCCACTTCAAAGCCATTTTCAACCATCATTTTTCCCTTGCCACATGTGGTACAACGGACTATCTTTCTCTCAAGAGGTAAATATGAAGAGTATAAACTACACAACAAAGGGTGTATGCGCCAGGGCCATCCACTTCGAGCTCGATGACAACAATCATATTCACAACCTGTCCTTCGAGGGAGGTTGCAACGGCAATTTAAAAGCAATCGGAAGACTTTGCGAAGGTAAAGATGCAAAGGAAATTGCATCTATTCTCGAGGGCAACACATGCGGGTTCAAGCCCACATCATGTGCTGACCAGCTCAGCCAGGCCATCAAGGCCAACCTGTAGGTTTCAGGCTGATAAAAAACAGGGGCTGCTTTCACAGTCCCTGATTTTTTCATCGCAATAATTAGAAGCGGATGTGGCTGAATGCCTTGTTTGCCTCTGCCATGCGGTGTACATCTTCCTTCTTCTTGAAGGCTGTACCTGTTGAGTTGTATGCATCAATGAGTTCATCTGCGAGCTTGTCAGCCATTGTCTTACCGTTTCTGCCTCTAGCAGCTGCGATAATCCATCTCATGGCAAGAGCTTCACGTCTGGATTCCCTGATTTCGGTAGGAACCTGATAGGTTGCACCACCAACTCTTCTTGACTTGACCTCAACTGCAGGCTTTACGTTTTCGAGAGCCTTGTTGAATACGTCGATTTCCTTCTCACCTGTCTTCTCACCGATAAGTTTCAGTGCATCGTAGACGATTCTGGCAGAAACAGACTTCTTACCGGAAACCATCATGCGGCAGATAAGTTTCTCAACAGCCGTGCTGCTATATACTGCGTCAGGGGTTACTTTCCTGACAGGGGTTTTTTCTCTACTCATTTCTATTACCTCCTATCAAGCCTTTGGCCTCTTAGCACCATACTTACTGCGGCTTCTCTTCCTGTCTGCAACACCAAGAGTATCCTTGCTACCACGTATAATGTGATATCTTACACCAGGAAGGTCCTTGACTCTTCCACCTCTGATGAGAACAACAGAGTGTTCCTGAAGGTTGTGTCCGATACCAGGAATGTAAGCAGTAACTTCGATTCCATTGGACAGACGAACTCTGGCTACCTTTCTGAGAGCAGAGTTAGGTTTCTTAGGTGTAACTGTCATGACTCTTGTACATACACCTCTTTTCTGCGGGCATCCCTCAAGAGCTGGGGACTTTGTCTTCTGCTTGGAAGTACTTCTGCCCTTTCTTATAAGCTGATTAATTGTAGGCATCTATTTGACGCTCCTTATCTTTTGGTCCATCCGTCTCACACCGGAGGGCCTGCCGTGCACAGGCACGACTTCTATTAAAAACTGCAGTCAGCATGAGATGACAAAGAATTGATTACAGGGGGCAATGCCGACAGGCATCACTCCTCTTCATCAATCATGACAGAGCCAATCTCCCTGTCATCTCCTACAGTCTTCATTTCTGCAAGATCCTCGAAGTCAGTATCATCCTCGATAACAGGATTGAATTCTCTGTTAGCGTCTTTGATCTTCTGTTCTTCAAGAAGTTTCATGTCATCAGTGAGTACGATATCCTTGTATTTCTCGAATCCGGTACCTGCCGGGATGAGCTTTCCGATGATAACGTTCTCCTTGAGACCTCTCAACTCGTCTGTTTTACCAGCTATGGCTGCTTCTGTCAATGTCTGGACAGTATGTGCAAATGAGGCACCTGAAATAAATGACTCACTGTTCCTTGCTGCATCAGAAACACCGCTGAGGCATGGTCTTCCGATAGCCGGAACCCTTCCCTCTGCCCTGGCCTTCTCGTTCTCCTTCAGGAATTCAAGCTTGTCAACCTTCTGGTTTTCGATGAAGCGTGTATCGTTGCTCCTGACGATCTCAACTGTCCTCAGCATCTGTCTGATGATGATTGACAGGTGCTTTTCATTGATTTCAATATCCTGTTCCCTGTAGACATCCTGGATAGCCTTGACGAGGAATGCGAGAACTGCCGTCTCTCCCTGTACTGTCAGGACTTCCCTGCTGTTCACCGTTGCATCGCAAAGCTTGTCACCGCAGACAACCTCATCACCCTCTCTCACGAGGAGAACGATACCCTGGGTAGGAACCTTATGGACATGTCTAAAGCTCTTTCCATCTGCAGCTCTCTCAGCAAACTCAGGTCTCTCTGCCAGTTTGTCAAGGATAGTGATCTTTGCATACCCTTTCTCAATCCTGATTTTCTCAACCTTACCTGTGACATGGGCGATGACTGTATAGTTCTCCGTCTGTGTCTTGGTTGCATCGAAGAGAGAGTTTACAAGAGGAAGACCTCCCGCGATATCCTTACTCTTACTAGCATCTTCCTTAGGTGCGGATGCTATGATATCACCGGCGCGGACACTCTGACCGACATCCTGGACGTGCATGATTGAGCCTCCGAGGATTGTATATGACTTCTCAGAGCCGTCAGCAAGTCTCACAACAACCGTCGGGTTGTATTTACCGAGCTTATCCCTCGATACAGTATGCCATTCTCTGACGCCGGAGACATGGTTCTCGACAACAAGATAACTCTTACGTGCGACAAAGTCCTTCATCTCACTGATCTCGCTGTCTTCCTCAGCTATGATAAGCTCGTTGAACGGGTCGAATGTATAGACGACATCGCCGGCCGGGATGATGGCACCGTTTTTAACGTTGTCGCTGAGAATGGTTCCGACTGGAATCTCCTCCTCACTTGTAGAACCGATGACAAATGTCCTTCCGTCTGTGATGAGAAGCTTACCATTGTTCTTGGCACTGACATTCCTGCCGTTTAGATCTTTGTAGAAAGCATAGCCCTTACCGACGTTCTCACCTGATTGCACAAGAAGCTCGGAATATTTTCCTGTGATTTCCTCAAGAATCTTTGTGACAGTATATCTGCTCTTACGCGGGAAGATTCTCTTGCCGTCTCTGTTGACAACGTACAGGTTCTCGTTAATTCCGTCTACGATGACAGGGTAATCGAAACTCTTTTCGTTACTTGAAACCGTAGCAATACCACCGGCATGGAAGGTACGCATGGTCAGCTGGGTACCCGGCTGTCCGATTGACTGTGCGGCAACAACACCAACAGCCTCTCCGATTTCAACTGTCTTGTTTGTCGCATAGTTACGGCCGTAGCACTTCTTACATACACCGTGCTCTGCCTCACATGTGAGTACACTCCTGATAAGAACCTTCTCAACACCTGCGTCCTCAATAGCCGCAGCCATCTCATTTGTGATGAGCTCGTTTGCCTTAGCAAGCACGACAGGTTTGCCTTCCTCGTCCTTGAGGAACGGATGAAGGACATCATCAACGGGGAATGCACCTGCAATCTTGTTGTAGAGAGTCTCGTTCTTAGCAGCATCCGCAGTTACCCACATACCGTTAATTGTATGGCAGTCTTCCATCGTGACGACCACGTCCTGTGCGACATCGACAAGCTTACGGGTAAGGTAACCTGCCCTTGCAGTTTTGAGAGCTGTATCTGTAAGCCCCTTTCTTGCACCGTTGGATGAGAAGAAGAATTCGATAATCGAGAGCCCTTCCTTGAAGTTCGACTTTACAGGAAGCTCGATGTTGTCACCATTAGGCTTGGTCATGATTCCTCTCATTGCACCAAGCTGTGAAATCTGCTTTGAGGAACCACGGGCACCACTGTCCGCCATCATGAAAAGCGGGTTGAAGCCATGCTGGTCTTCCCTCATCTCCTTCATGAGGAGGTCTGTGAGTTCATTCTTTGTATTGTTCCAGAGCGAGATGACCTTACTCTTCTTTTCCTCTTCACTGATAGTACCACTGAGGAGCTGCTCCTTGATATGAGCTTCCTCTGCCTCTGCCTTGGCGATGAGATCCTTCTTTCCTGAAGGAACAATCATGTCGCTGAGTCCGATTGTGGCGCCGAAGAGCGTTGCATACTTGTATCCAAGAGACTTGACGGAGTCAAGGAGTTCAACTGCAACTGACGGTTTGTCATTCTCAAGGGTAGCTGTGATGAGCTTCTTGAGCTGCTTATCACCGAGGCAATAGTTCTGGAAAGGAACTCCAACAGGAATATTGTCGTTGAAGATCATCCTTCCAGGTGTAGTCTCAGTCCACTTGACGCCGTCGGAGACTGTTCTGTTCCCTTTCTCGTCAATTATCTCAAGCCCCTTTCTGAGGCGATAATATATTCTCTCGTTGTAGGAGACGCTCATCGAGTCGATTGCAGCTTCAATCTCGTTGATATCGTTGAAATGCTTGCGCTTTTCCTTCCTGTCGAGGTCAACTCTCTCCTTTGTCAGGTAGTAAATACCAAGGACCATATCCTGTGACGGGAATGCAATCGGCTTGCCGTTTGCCGGGTCGAGAAGGTTTGTCGTACTGAGCATGAGTGTCCAGCACTCAAGCTGTGCAGCCTCAGAGAGAGGAACATGGATAGCCATCTGGTCTCCGTCGAAGTCGGCATTGAATGCATGACATACAAGCGGATGGAGCTTGAGAGCCTTGCCGTCGACAAGGACAGGCTCGAATGCCTGGAAGCCGAGTCTGTGGAGTGTTGGGGCACGGTTAAGCATAACCGGATGCTCCTTGACAACATCCTCAAGGATTGACCATACCTCCGGGGCTCCTTCTTCGACCATAATCTTGGCCTTTTTGACGTTCGGAGCAATACCGTTGTCATGCAAACGACGGATGAGGAACGGCTTGAAGAGTTCAAGTGCCATCAATGACGGAACACCGCACTGGTGCATCTTGAGTTCAGGTCCTACGACGATTACGCTACGACCGGAATAGTCGACACGCTTACCCAGAAGGTTCTGTCTGAATCTTCCCTGCTTACCCTTGAGCTGGTCTGCCAGGGACTTGAGATCCCTCTTGGAAGCACCTTTTGCAGGGTTCTCCACCTTACCGTTGTCAAGAAGACAGTCAACTGCTTCCTGAAGCATTCTCTTCTCATTGCGCACAATGATGTCGGGTGCCTGGATGGAGATAAGACGTTGCAAACGGTTATTTCTGTTGATAACCCTTCTATAGAGTTCGTTGAGGTCCGTCGTTGCAAAACGTCCTCCGTCGAGCTGGACCATAGGTCTGAGATCTGGCGGAATAACAGGAAGAACAGTAAGAATCATCCACTCAGGCTGGTTACCTGAATCGATGAACCATGTGCAATATTTAATGATGGATGCAGCCTTTTTAGCCTCTCCGCTGTCAGTCTTTCCGTTCTTGCGGATGATGTCTGCAAGGATCTCTCTGTTCCTTTCTCTGAGAGAGACAAGGTCAAGCCCCTTCAGAAGCTCATAGATAGCCTCAGCACCCATTCCTGCCTTGAATGAGTCTTCACCGTACTTAATGATATACTCGTTGTACTCATCCTCACTCAATACCTGACATTTCTCAAGTTCATCAACCTGACCCGGGTCAATGACAACATAGCTCTCATACTTGAAGATGGAGTTGAAATCTGCTTTCTTCATCTCCAGAAGATAGCTCATGATGGAAGGCTGTGACTTGTAGAACCAGACATGTGCGACAGGAGTTGCAAGCTTGATGTGTCCGCTCCTCTCACGTCTGACCTTCTTCTCTGTGACCTCGACGCCACAGCGCTCACAGACTGTACCCTTATATCTCTTGCTCTTGAACTTTCCGCACCAGCACTCCCAGTCACGGGTTGTACCGAAAATACGTTCGCAGAAGAGCCCGTCTCTCTCCGGGCGGAGAGAACGGTAGTTTATTGTCTCCGGTTTTTTGACTTCACCATAGGACCAGGCAAGAATCTGTTCTGGGGACGCAATCTTTATTCTTAATGTACTGATGTCATGTGTATCACTCATCCCTAACCTCCTATTGGTTGTTCTTTTCCTTTTCGGCCTTGCTGATTATCTCCCTGTCCCTTTCTGTGAGAGGGATAAGCTTGCCGTTCTCATCATATGCAGCAAGATCCAGAGCAAGACCTCTGAGGCCCTGGCAGAGAACCTTGTATCCTTCCGGAAGGTCATCCGGATGCTCAGCCGGTTCGCCTTTGACGATAGCCTGGTAGATGTTTACCCTGCCCTTCATATCATCAGACTTGACAGTCAGGAGTTCCTGAAGGTTGTTTGCAGCACCATATGCCTCAAATGCCCAGACTTCCATTTCTCCAAGTCTCTGGCCTCCGAACATTGCCTTACCGCCGAGAGGCTGCTGTGTAACAAGTGAATAAGGACCTGTTGCCCTGGCATGCATCTTGTCATCAACGAGGTGGTGAAGCTTGAGGTAGTAGATATATCCGCAGAATACCTTGTTGACAAACGGGACGCCTGTCCTTCCGTCATAGAGGGTCACCTTGCTGTCCTTCGGCAGCCCAGCCTTGACCATCTCCTCTTCAATCTGCTCCATGGTTGCACTCTGGAAGACAGGAGTCTTGTACCAGACATCATTCTTCACGGCAGCCCATCCGAGCTGGGTTTCCATAAGCTGTCCAATGTTCATACGGGACGGAACACCAAGCGGGTTGAGACACACATCAAGAGGAGTACCGTCTTCCATGTAAGGCATGTCTTCCTGAGGGAGGACACGTGATACGACACCCTTGTTACCGTGTCTACCGGCCATCTTGTCGCCCTGCTTCAGCTTACGCTTTGTTGCAATGTAGACCTTGACTGTCTCGAGTGAACCCGGCGCAAGCTCTTCCTTCTTCGTTATTCTCTGGATGTCGATGACTGTACCTTCAACACCGTGTGGAACAACAAGGGAAGCATTCCTTGTATCCTTACTCTTCTCACCAAAGATCGAGTTCAGGAGCTTCTGCTCGGGAGTATTCTCAGTCTCTGTCTTTGGAGTTGTCTTACCCACTAGGATATCACCGGAGTGGACATATGTTCCGATACATACAATACCTTCGCTGTCGAGGTGTTCTACTGCCCTCTCGGATGTGTTCGGAAGGTCACGTGAGAATCTCTCCTCGCCGAGTTTGGTCTCCTTCCTGTCAACATCATATTCCTTGATATGGATTGATGTGTAGATATCCTCAGAGACAACTCTCTCGCTGATGAGGACGGCATCCTCGTAGTTGTATCCGTTCCATGGAACGAACCCGACAAGAATGTTTCTTCCAAGTGCAAGCTCACCATGGTCTGTGCTCGGTCCGTCAGCAAGGACATCGTCCTTCTTGACCTTATCGCCGACCTTGACAAGCGGACGCTGGTTCATACAGGAATCCTGGTTGGTGATTTCATATTTTCTGAGCTCATATACATCGAGCTCATTCTTTACTGAAGGTTCGTCAGGCTCAACCTTGATGGTGAGACTTGACACATAGACAACCTTACCACTTCTTCTTGCCTTGACCATGATGCATGAGTCATAGGCTGTCCTCATCTCCATACCGGTTCCGACACGCGGTGTTTCCGGGAAGACAAGTGGAACTGCCTGGCGCTGCATGTTCGAACCCATGAGGGCACGGTTGGCATCGTCGTGTTCAAGGAACGGAATAAGAGATGCGGCAACAGACACGACCTGCTTAGGAGAAACATCCATCCAGTTGATCTCCTCCGGCTTTGCTGTTGAGTAGTCCTGGTTGGCTCTGACAGATACCTCACCCTTGAGAACGAAGGAACCATCCTTCCTCTTCTCGACTTCAGCATTCCCCTGTGCAATCTTAGCCTTCTCCTCATCATTTACATCGAGGTAACGGCAATTGTCTGTAACAACACCGTTCAAGACTTCCCTGTAAGGAGTCTGGATGAAGCCGTAGTTATTAATCTTTGCATAGTTTGCAAGTGTCAGGATAAGACCGATGTTACCGCCTTCTGGTGTTTCGATAGGACAGATCTTTCCATAATGTGTGTAGTTAACATCTCTGACATCGAAGAGCTGACGTGCGTTGTCTCTCTTGATACCGCCCTTAGGACCGATAGCCGAGATTCTTCTCTTATGTGTAAGTTCTGCTAGCGGGTTGACCTGATCCATAAACTGGCTCAGCTGTGACGAGCCGAAGAACTCTCTGACAGCGCCGATGACAGGCTTGATTGATATGATATCCTGCGGCTTGACGTCGTCATCCGAGACATTCATCTTGTCCTTTGCAGTCTTGACCATCTTCGAGAATGCGTCGGCAAGGCTGTTCTCCAAAAGTTCACGTACCGTTCTGACTCTTCTGTTTCCAAGAGAGTCTTCGTCGTCCTTCTGGAACTTACCATCACCGAAGTCCATAATCATGCGTGTTGTGCAGATTACGTCCTCGATAGTGAGTGTGGTCTCTTTGATATATTTCTCTTCATCCATTCCGAAGAACTTCTTGTTGAGCTTATAGCGTCCGATTTCCGAGAAATCATAGCGATTGGTGTCGTTGAAGAAGTCCTTGTAGTAATTGATGACTCTGTCGCTGTCAGTTGTTGTCCTAATATGCTGGGGAAGGAATGTTTTCCATTTCTCGGCAACGTAGCCGATATATAAATCCTTGAATTCCTTTCCTTCTTCTCTATAGATGCGCTGGCAGTTCTCCCACTTCTCCTTATCGAATGTGAGGGAGCGCTTGTTGAGTGCAGATACATCGCCCTGAATGACTCTATAGCAGAAGATTCTCTCTTCGTGGAGAGTCTTTAAAACAGCCATTGACGGCAGGTCGTCAAGGTTTGTCTCCTGTGTGTCGACAACTTCGATATCTTCAATACCTGCGTTTGCAAGTTCCTGAAGGTTGATGGCGCCGATTTCGTCTCCTGCGCAGAAGAGCACGTTGCCGTCCTTCTTGATGTCCTTATAGACAAAGCGCGGGAAATGACCGTCGTAGGTTGATGTGCTTATGAGCTCGGATGAATAGAACTGAGAGACAATCTCATCTCTTGTCTCGAGGCCGAGCATACGCATGAAGAATGTTACAGGAATAGCAATCTTCTTGAATGACTGTGTGTCATCCTTGCTTCTCGGAGATGTAGCATAGATGAGGTTGTGGATAGCACCGTAAATCAGTGTTTCCTTGTTCTTCTTGCCGTCGCCTTCTCCCTCGACCTTGAAGTCAACCTTGTTCTCCTTGTCATCGACGTTGGTTCTTTCGAAGACGAAAGAAAGCATGGAGCCGAGGTAGGGATAGAGGTTAGCTGCAAAAAGCGAGCTCTTGAGTCCCTTCTTGTTCATGTTCTTGAAGATGACTCCAGGAGAACGGACAATACTAGAGACTATGACTCTTTCCGAGCCGTTGATTATGAACGTACCACGATCTGTCATGACAGGGAAATCACCGAAGAAAATCTCCTTCTCCTGAATCTCCCCCTGCTTCTTTTCCAGCTGGATCTTTACCTTAACAGGGACACCAAATGTACTTCCCTTCCTCTTGCATTCACCTTCACTTTTCATGGCAAAGACGTCACTAGGGTCTACAGAATAACCGCCGTAACGCACAACCATGCCGCCGTTGGGTGCCTCGATGGGGAAATATGTCTGGAATAGATGTTCGAGTCCGTACCTTGGATCCGGCTCCTGGCCATGCATAATTTTATCCAGCTGCAGGAAGTCCTTATAGGATGCAGTCTGAATCTCTACAAGATTTGGAACAGGATACTCATTGAGTACTTCAGAACCAATGTTGACTCTCTCAAATACTTTACCGTTGCCGGTCATATCGTTGTACCTCCAAAATGGAACAAATGCTTGTTCCGGAGCATAAAGCTAATTCTTCCAGGGTGAAAATATCCTTATTGCAGGACGGCAAAGCCCCAGTGCCCCTGGGGAACACTGGGTGCCATTATAAATAGGTGTTATTTTACTTCGATAACACAACCTGCAGCCTCAAGCTTCTCCTTGATAGATGCAGCCTCTTCCTTGCTGACAGCTTCCTTGATCATACCACCAGCCTCACAGAGTTCCTTAGCTTCCTTGAGGCCAAGTCCTGTGACAGCTCTGACTTCCTTGATGCAGGCAATCTTCTTAGCAGCGTCGACACTCTTGAGAGAGACATTGAACTCTGTCTGCTCTTCAGCAGCCTCAGCAGCACCTGCAGCAGCAGGACCAGCAGCAACAGCAGCAGCTGCAGCAACAACACCGAACT
>CAVJEL010000047.1:0-14751 GCA_963648635.1 Ruminococcus intestinalis | reverse complement strand
TCTGGGGTATCTCAATGAAAGACTGGATGAATATCTGGGAGCACTTTCGTGAGTGCGGATGAAAGAGAAAAGCAAGAGCGTGATAAGAAGCAGGCAAACGTAGTGGCGCGTTAAATGGCACTTTGAAAATTGTTGCCGTATTGTATTAAAAGGGTATTTTAAGAGTAAGATTTTGCTATGGTTTTATCCGGAGGTTTAAAATGATTATCCGTCCGTCGGCAACTATCCGCCAGAATTATAATGAGATTGCATCCTTATGCCGTAGTGCAGGAGAGCCCGTATTCCTTACAAAAAACGGAGAGGGAGACCTCGTCGTCATGGATATTGAATACTATAACAGAATGGAGAAGATGCTGCGTCTCAGAGAGGAGTTGATAGCATCCGAGGAGGAGAGGCTGGAAGGGAGAGAAGGATATACTCTTGACGAGTTCGATAGTGCACTTGATGCTGCGATTGATGAGGCATAGTCAAGTCGAAGTATGGGTTATTTCTCTCAGGACTAAGTAGATGCTCGAGGTGAATATCCGCTTTCTTGCCCAGGTGAACAAGGATGCAGCAAGGAGGAAGAAAAAAGAGATTATTGATGCTCTTAAATCACTTTCCCACATGCCCCAGCGTTTTACTTTTCTTAATGAGCCATACCTTCTGCAGAACAAGTATCATAAGATGTTTGTAGAGAAATGGTATCTTATCATCTACCAAATTAAGGACGATGATGTGTATGTAGACTACATTCTCGACTGCAGTAGTGATTACAGCTGGCTCCTTCGTTAGCTGGGGGGAATGATAATAAGACTGATGGAGTAAAAACCTTCGCTCTCTGCTTTCTTCTGACCTGATTTGCCCTCTTTGTAATGTGGCACTTTAAAGGCGCTTTGATTTGTCAATCTGATGCCGTACTCCCGATTACAGTTGTTTCAGGGTGTCAATTGGTTGTGGAAAATATGTTCTGCAATGGGTGTATCCCTCTGACCTCAATAATTGACACTTGAATACTAAAAGGGAACAATAATCTTTATGAGCCGAAAACCGCTGAGTGAAGAAGTTGTAGATTTGATTATTGGAGCTATAAAGTCAAGGGAATTTGAGGCAGGATCCAGAATACCGAATGAAATGGAGCTTGCGGCAAGGTTTTCTGTAGGCAGGGGGACAATCAGAGAGGCAATTAAACAGCTTGTGAGTCGTAATATTCTTGAAATACATCGAGGTAATGGCACATATGTCTGTTCAAATGTCGGTGTCACCGAAGACCCTATGGGGCTGAAATTCCTTTCTGACGAGAAACAGAGGGCTCTCGACCTCTGTGAGATAAGACTTATGATAGAGCCGGAAATAGTAAAGAAGGCAGCTCTATCATCTACTGATGACGACATCGAAAGAATGCAGATGTTATGTGACAGAGTTGCAGAGAAAATTAGGAAGGGTGAAAATCACTTTCAGGAAGATACCGACCTTCATGCATTCTGGGCTGAATGTACACGTAACCAGATTCTCCCGAGACTTATGCCTATCTTGATGGAAGGCGTATCATTGAATGTCGAAGTTACTAATCGCGAGTTGACAGAGCAGACGCTTATTAATCATCAGGGTATTATCGATTCAATAAAAAAAAGGGACCCGGAGAGTGCCGCGGGGTATATGAGGCGGCATATTGAGAGCAATATCGAGTACATAAAGAAAGGTTGATTCAAGTCTCTGAGAAATCAGAGATTTTTTGATGCACAAAATATAATTTTTTTGTTGACAGGATATAATAAGCGCAATTACACTCTGAAAACATAAGACGTCATACGTGTGATGTCGTATGTTGGAGTTGTTAGTTATGTTGAAAAGTGAAGAGGTGCGCAGTCTTGCACCCGAAATGGATCCTCTCAGACTTGGTATGGGGTGGAAGGAGAGTGATCTTGATAAAACAAAAATCCTGGTCGAAAGCACCACTGGAGACAGCCACCCAGGATCAGTTCATCTTCTTTCTCTTGTTGAAAAGGCCATGAAGGGCATTTCTGATGCCGGAGGAAAAGGCGCCAGATACTTTGCGACGGATATATGTGACGGGCAGGCTCAGGGACATGACGGAATAAACTATTCGCTTGTAAGCCGTGAAATCATCGCAGATATGGTGGAAATCCATGAGAGTGCAACTCCATTCGATGCAGGCGTATTTATTGCCAGTTGTGATAAAGGTCTTCCGGCAATGCTTATGGGAATCGGAAGAACAAATCTTCCCACTGTTGTCGTGACGGGCGGTGTAATGAATGCAGGCCCGAACCTTCTCACGCTTGAGCAGATTGGCGCATACAGTGCAATGTGTGAAAGAGGAGAGATAAGCGAAGAGAAGCTTACTTACTACAAACATCATGCTTGCCCCTCATGTGGCGCATGTAGCTTCATGGGAACTGCCGGGACAATGCAGGTAATGAGTGAGGCGCTCGGGCTTACACTCCCTGGTTCGGCGCTTCTTCCGGCTACCTCAGACGATTTGAAGGAGTTTGCATACAGGTCCGGCATTCAGGCTGTAAAACTTGCTTCCAGTGGCCTTACAGCGAGAGATATCGTGACAAAGGAAAGCTTCGAGAATGCAATTGTGGTACATGCCGCAATATCGGGATCGACGAATGCTCTATTGCATCTTCCTGCAATTGCCCATGAGTTCGGCATCGAGATTGATGCTGATACATTTGAACGCATACATAAGCATGCCCATTATATTCTGGATGTCCGTCCCGCTGGAAGATGGCCATCAGAATATGTTTATTATGCAGGAGGTGTTCCTCAGATCATGGAGGAAGTGAGAGATTTCCTACACCTGGATGCAATGACTGTTACGGGAAAGACTCTTGGTGAGAATCTTGAAGATGTAAGGAAGAGCGGTTACTACGAGAAATGTAATGAATATCTCAAGAAGACTGGACTAAATAAGAGAGACATTATCCGTTCTTACGACAAACCGATTGGAAGTGAGGGAACAATCGGAATCCTGAAAGGAAATCTTGCGCCTGAGGGATCAGTAGTAAAGCATTCGGCTGTTCCGAAAGAAATGTTCCACGCTGTTCTTAATGCCCGGCCGTTCGACTCAGAAGAGGAAGCCATCGATGCGGTTCTTCATCACAAAATAAATCCCGGAGATGCAGTATTTATCCGCTACGAGGGACCGAAGGGATCAGGTATGCCGGAGATGTTCTATACAACAGAAGCCATTTCGTCAGATCCCGAGCTCGGAAAGTCAATCGCTTTGATAACCGACGGTCGTTTTTCCGGTGCCTCCAAAGGCCCGGCAATAGGACATGTAAGCCCTGAAGCAGCTTCGGGCGGACCTATAGCACTAGTCGAGGAAGGCGATTTGATTGAAATCGATATCCCCGAGAGAAAGCTGGAAATCATCGGCGTCAAGGGGAAGAGACTATCCGAAGAAGAAATAAAAAAGGTTCTTGAAGAGAGAAGAATGAAGTGGGTTCCGAAGAAGCCCAGATATACAAAAGGTGTTCTCCGCTTCTATTCGGAGCACGCTGTAAGCCCTATGAATGGTGGATACATGGAATGAGGAGGCAAAAATGAAAGAGAAGCTTAAGACAGGTATTATCGGATGCGGGAAAGTCGGCGACTTTCATGCAAAAGCATATGCGGGTCTGGAAAACAGTCAATTTACGGCTGTATGTGATTCAAATATGGAAAGAGCAAAGGCATTTGCCGAGAGATATGGTGTAAAGGCATACTCCGATGTTGAAGAGATGTGTAAGAGAGAGGCTCTTGATGTTGTGAGTGTCTGTACTCCTCATCCAATTCATAGAAGCCCTTCTATTACTGCTGCATCATGTGGCTGTTCTGTTCTTGTCGAGAAGCCTCTTGCCTCCAATCTTGCCGATGCCGATGCAATCATCGAGGCTGGCGAAAAGTATAACGTTCAGATTGGAACGATGGTACAGAGAAGATTCTATCGTCCGTGCATGAGAATCAGGAAGGCAATTGACGAGGGAAAAATCGGAAAACCAGTACTCGGCATGGTTACTATGCTGGGATGGAGAGACAAAGCTTATTATGATTCGGATTCCTGGAGAGGAACATGGAAAGGCGAGGGTGGCGGTGTTCTTGTCAACCAGGCTCCTCATCAGCTTGATCTTCTCCTTTGGTATATGGGAGAGGTCGATAGTGTATACGGCGTATGGAAGAATCTGAATCATCCTTATATTGAAGTTGAAGATACCGCTGTAGCAGTTGTTCAATTCAAGAGCGGTGCTGTCGCAAGCATTGTAGTGAGCAACAGCCAGAATCCAGCTCTATATGGCAAGGTCCATATCTATGGCGAAAATGGTGCCTCTGTCGGAGTACAGACAGACGGTGGCGCGATGTTCATCGCAGGTATGTCCACTATTACCGAGCCTCCTGTAAATGATTTATGGACTGTAAAGGGAGAAGAGGAGATGCTCCCAATATGGAAAAAGGAAGACAGTGATTTCTTCAATAGTGTCGATTCGATGTACTACTACCACAATAAACAGATTGATGACTTCCTTACTGCTGTCCAGAGAGGCACGAAGCCTCTTGTTGACGGCTACGAAGGAAGAAGAACGGTGGAGCTTATCGAAGCAATATATCGTGCAACCGCTACAGGCTCTGTAGTTAGGTTCCCTCTCAAGTAAAGGACGCATAATATGAAGATTTCATACAACGAAGCTTGCGCGCGTGATTGTTCGACTCTTGAAAAGGATCTTGTATTGGCGGAGAAGGCCGGATTCGATTACATTGAAGTCCGTCTCGACATGCTCACGAAGTACCTCGAGAAGCATTCAGTGGATGAGCTTGCTTCTTTCTTCAAGACAAGCAGAATCAAGCCACACGCATTCAATGCGCTTTATCTCTATCCCGAGTTTCTTTCCGAAAATGATAACCCGGAAAAACAGCAGGCCCTGATGAACGAGTTTCTACTCGGGTGCATGGTAGGCCGGGCAATCGGAGCACATTATTTCATCATAGTTCCTCCTCTTCAGAGAGACCCGAAAGGCGGACCGTATAAGGGAAAGTGGGAGGATACATTTTCTTCCTGCGTCAGAATTTTGAAGTCTCTTTCCGATATCGCATACGGATATGATATGAACCTCTGCTTCGAGCTTGTTGGCTTTGAACGCTCGAGTGTCAGAAGTATAGAACGCGCCGATGCAATTGTCCGTGCTGTCGATAGAAGCAATGTCGGCTTCGTTTTCGATTCCTACAATATCTATCTCAATGGGGGAAGGAATGACTTTGAACCATTGAGAAAGGTACAGAGCGAGAAAATCTTCGCTATTCACATGATGAGCGCGGATGATGTAGCGCCCTCAGAGATGGGGCAGGACAAGAGATGTTTCTCAGGAGAGGGTGTTGTCGACACGACTTACTTCCTCTCGGTTTTGAAAGATATAGGGTATGACGGCATGGTATCTGTTGAAACATTCCGGCCCGAATATTGGCAGAAAACACCCGAGTGGGTGATTGAAAATGCCTTCAGGACTCAGAAGGCCGCCATGGAAAAGGCAGAGTGCATCTGACCTTCAATCAAGAAATCTACTCTTGAACGTTGTTCAGAGTTTTAAAAAAGGAGAATTTAAAATGAACGTAGCTCAATCGTTGATTGCGCTTGCTGTCGGAATGGCTGTTCTCATCTTCCTTATCATGAAGACTAAATTCCATCCGGCTCTCGCATTAGTAACAGGTGCCTGCGTAGTTGGTATCGTCTCCGGCGTACCATTGAACACAATCCCTGGTCTTATCACTTCAGGCTTCGGCAATACACTTTCAAGCATCGGTCTTGTAATTGCCTTCGGATGTATGATGGGACAAATCATGGAAGAATCGAATGCTGCAAAAAGAATGGCTCATACATTCATCAAGGCACTCGGAGGTAAGAATGAGGATGTAGCTCTCGGTATCACAGGCTTCCTTGTATCGATTCCTATTTTTGCAGACTCGGCTCTCATCATCATCGCCCCTCTTATCAAGTCGATTTCCCAGGTGAAAAAGAAGTCTCTCACAGCTCTTGCTCTTGCAACTGCCTGCTGTCTCAATATCACCCATGCAAGTGTTCCGCCAACTCCCGGTCCTCTTGCCGTAATCGCGCAGTTCGGGGATGCAATCGACCTCGGGACTTATATTCTCTTTGGTATTGCAATGGGAATCCCGCTCATGATTGTTATCACCATTCTCGCACGTATAGCAGGTAACAAGTGGTATAAGATTGTTGACGAGAACGGAGAAATCATCGATGTTGAGCCGGCACTGGCAAAGAAGTATGCAGAAGAGGCAAAAGTTGCCAATGTTCCTGCACTCGATCCCAACGAAAAGTATCCACCAGCATGGCTTTCTTTTGCTCCTATCTTGATTCCTGTCATCCTGATTCTTGCAGATACAGTTACAAGCATGCTATTCCCGGATGCTTCAAATTTCGCCGTTCAGCTCATTGAATTCCTCGGAACTCCTGTTATTGCAATTTCAATTGCACTTCTAGTTGCAATCTACGGTCTTGCCCGCGATAAGTCCAGAAAGGAAGTTCTCGACTGCCTTGAACGCGGTGTTCAGAGCTGTGGAACAGTAATCCTCATTACAGGTGCAGGCGGTGCTTTCGGTAATATCATAAAGTCAAGCGGTATCGGTAATGTCATCGCAAACGGTCTTGCATCCACAAATATGCCTGTGCTTCTTCTTCCGTTCCTTATGGCCGGCATCCTTAAGCTGGTTCTCGGCTCCGGTACGGTTGCAATGACGACTACGGCAACAATCTGTGCTCCGATTCTCCTCCAGATGTCCGGTGTCAACTATATGTACGCTGCGTATGCTGCATGTATCGGATCTCAGATGTTCTCTCTTCATAACGACAGTTTCTTCTGGGTTCTTACAAGAACATTCAAGTTTGACAAGCTTGATGTGCAGGTTCTCGGTTATGAAGGTATCCAGTTTATATGGTCATGGATTGGCTTCGGACTATTATGTCTTGTCAATCTGATCTTCTAATCAATTATGGCATCGATTGGTAATTCCTCTCGGTGCCGTTTCTAAAAAAGGAGTATAACGATATGAGATTCGGCTGCTGTGGAAATCTTGCATCTAAAAATCCGGACGGAACCGGAATTGAAATAATCGAGGATGTGGCAAGACTCGGTTTTGACTACATCGAGCTTCCTATTGCAGAGATGACTGCTCTCTCAGATGACGACTTTGATGCTCTTAAGAAGAGAGTTGAGGACAGTGGTATCAGATGCGAGGTATGCAATAATCTCTTTCCGTCTTCGATTCGTCTTACAGGAGAGAATGCTGATTTTTCTGTAATTGAAAATTATCTTGAGAAGGCGCTTTTTAGAGCTCATGTTCTTGGCGCTGAGTATGTCGTTTTTGGCTCGGGAGGTGCGAAGAGAGTTCCTGAGGGTTTCCCTTTCGATAGAGCTTACGAGCAGGTTGTCGAAACGGGTCGGCTCATCGCTTCAATTGCCGGAAAATACGGCATCTCTGTTGTAATAGAGCCTATAAGAAAACCTGAGTGCAATATTATCAACACATTCAAAGAAGGCGTGGAACTTTCAGACAGGGTTAATGAGCCGAATGTGAAGGTTCTTGTTGACTTCTATCATATGACATGGGAAAACGAGAATCCGGATGTGCTTGTCACTTATGGTGATTACCTGAAGCATGTTCATTTTGCGAATCCGAACCTTTCTTCGCCTAAAGGAAGAATCTATCCCGATAGAATTGAGGAATTTGATTATATACCGTTCATCAATGCACTAAAGAAGAGTGGATATGATTCGAGGATCAGTATTGAGGCAGGCTTTAAGAGTGAATTTGCCTCTGAGGCTTCTAAGGCGATAGCCTTTATGAAAAAATACTTTAATTGAGGAAAAATATGGATAGCGCAACTGCATACAGAAAAATAGAGAAATATAGAATTCTTGCCCTGGCTCTTTATGCCGTTGCGATAGCTCTTCTTGTTGCATGTCTGGTATCATTCTTCATCAATAGGGCTGTAACATTTCCCGCTCTTATTGCCACTCTGCTCTTTTACTGGGTTATAGTACTGAGAGTAGACAGGGCATACGGCAGAATATTCGTGAAGATGAATCTTCTTGTCGGGACCGGGAATCTTTTTGAGAGCTGTACCTACATTGAAAAGGGAGGCGTCACCCGATCTGATATAAGAGAATCCGGGATGCTCCCCACTGTTGAAAGGGAAGGTAACGAGGTTGTTGCCGGGCCGACCCTTCGTCTTGGAAAATGCGGACGTGACATGCTCGTAAGTTCCATTATTTCGTATTATCCGCTTCCTGCCGGAGCCGACAAGCACAAAATTTCCCTACTCGAAGGCATCTGGATATCATGTGACGTCGAGTCATTCCCCCCTAATGTGGAAATAGCTGTCGTCCGACAGGGAGCTCTTCATGAGAGCATTGAAGAGAGCTTTTATCTAAATCAGGGTCTCGAGGATAGACGCAGTGATATCAGCGAGAGATGGTCTATTTACAATGTCTACTCTTTTTCTGTCAGTACAGAAGATCTCAGAACATTTCTTAAGTTGCTCTGGCCTCTTCTTGAGTCGGAAGAGGGGAAAAAGAGATATACGATTGTAAGAGTCCATAAAGGGAAGATTTATCTCTTTGTATCGGGGCGTAATCTTACAATGGACTGTCCTATCTACAAGGGGCCGTCAAAAGAGATTCTTGAGAAGAATAGACTTCCCGAAGTTGTTGAACTTAATTCGATTATCTTATCATGCACGAAGAAGACGCTCTTCAGAGAACAATGATGATACTCTGTCTGTCAATCTGATGCCAGGTCGTACTTTGTTGCATATTCACTGCAGTCTTCGGCATAGTCGCTTTCCTTGAACTCTTTGATGTGTTCCTGGTAGTCGTGGGTTTCATACGAGCCCAGGGTCATTGAAATCATACCGACGGAAACATTTGAGCAGTGGCTTGCTACACGCTTATAGTTCATCAGAAGGTCGTTGAGATATATTCCGGAATCGAGTGAGCATACACCGTCCTGGAGGCGCTGGATGTGGTTGATCTTGATTTTACTGCAGAGGTCATCAATTGTCTCTTCCAATGCCTCAACGCGGGTTGCGGGCATGATGTCATTACTGGTATATCCGTCGAAGGAAAGTTTGATGATTTCCTCAACGGCCCCCTGGAGAACAGAAAGCTCCCTTTTAGCTTTATCTGAAAGTGCTATGGCTTTGTCGTGCTTTTCCTTTGCGAGTTCCGAGAGGTTGACGGAATGGTCGGAGAGACGCTCGAAATCGGAGATGGTATGGAGGTATTTGCTCACCTCCGCATTCTGCTCTTCTGTCAGCTCGCACTGTGTTATCTTCAGCATATAGGAGTTCAGCTTATCTTCATAAGTATCCACGATGGTCTCGTTCTCTTCGATGAGGGCGTAGCCGTCATCTGTGTAATCATCCTGAAGTAGAATGGCTGAATGGAGATTCTGACGTGCGAGAGAAAGCATATCGCCCACAACGATTTTACACTGCTCAATTGCAAGTGCCGGATGCTGGACGAGGCGCTCTTCCAGAAGGTCGAGTTTCTGCAGTCTGCTGTCAGTTGTCTTTTTCTCTGGAATCATATGCTCAAGAATACGCCCAATCAAAGGAAGCAGTGGCAGGATTAAGAGGACCGTTACAAGACGGAAGAGCGTGTTCAGAAGTGCAATATCTACAGAAGACAAGGTGATTTTCATGAACGTAAAGTCCACAAATGCCCCGATAACGTAAAACGGCACTGCAACAAGAACAACACCGATGACGCTGGCAATGAGATAAAAGAGCGACGCCTGTTTTCCCTTAGCCGATGCACCGACTGCCGCGAGGAGGACAGGGACAGCAGCTCCGATGGAGATACCCATAATCAAAGGGAATACAACATCAAAACTTAGGTTCCCGGCCATCGCCAGGGCCTGGAGGATACCTACTGCAGCTGATGCACTCTGCAGAATTGCTGTAAAGAGTGTTCCGGCTGCAATGCCCCAGAGGGGATTAGAAAAGCTCGTCAGTATTTCAATGAAGGTTTCATTCTCCTGGAGAGGATGGACTGCAGAGCTCATCGCAGACATTCCTACCATGAGAATGGCAAAACCAAGCAGGATATTCCCGAAATGACGATACTCCTGTCTTTTGGAAACCATTATGAATAGTATCCCAATCAATGCGGTAACGGCGGTCAATGATGCAGTAGAGAATATTTCCGTCCACCCGGACGACTCGCCGATTCCCGAGAGGCTCAACAGCCATCCCGTAGCACTCGTTCCCAGAATCGCCCCGAGAATTACGCTGATTGCCTGTTTAAGAGACATGACGCCTGCGTTTACAAAGCCGATTACCATGACGGATGTTGCAGATGAGGATTGAATAACTGCCGTAACACCTGCGCCGAAAAGGACGCCTTTGGGGGCACTACCTGTCAGTCGATACAAAATAATTTCCAGCCTGCTTCCTGCAACCTGCTTGAGGTTATCGCCCATCAGGCTCATTCCGAAAAGGAACAGTGCGATACCGCTGACAAGTTCAGCGATGTTGCTTAATGTCATATCCGCATATCCTCCCAACATAGCATATGCTGTAAATAAGCCGTAGTCGCGCTCAATCCTTTTCAAGGCATTCTCAAAGCGAGTAGAGGAGGAAGAGCAAAAGGCTTTTGTGAACTAAGTTTATTTTGTAGTGTTTCAATATTGAAAGGCAAGGGGCATAGTCGGTTTTTGCGGTTGCTCATCATGCACCGGCATAACAAGATAGTCCTCCCGATACTTTCATGTAGGCGCAAAGAGCAAAATGATTGAGGAATAAATGGGTTGGAAAGACAAGCGAAAATATGAAGCAGTCACGCAGAGCATGTTATGTGCTATCTGATTAGAGTTCATCCTTGGAGAAAACCGAAGGAATCTCCCTTGTTTTTCCAGGAGGATACAAGTGAAGCAAGAATGCTTGAATCCTTTATCTTCGTCAGTGAAGCAATGGTTTTTTTTACGGATCTGATTTGCAGTAGAATACGATTCAGATAATATGTCTCGGCGCCAATGCCTTCAACCTGGAAGTTTATACTTCCTGGTAATACTCGCAAGGCATAATTGTGGGAGTAACTCGCAGAAACAATTCATTATGAAGAATTTTCGTAATGTATTCTGAATAGTTCTCGTCAACAAGAAGAAAGAATAAATTTTCGTTGAAAATGTTGCTTAACATACTATATGCTTGGATGCCTCTCTTAATAAAGAAAACGTCAACATCTCTTTTCCCTAGCAGAATATCTATTTCAATATATATCAAACAGTTAATAGCGTTAGCTTGAAATGCTTTTTCTAATTCTTCCAGCGTCCCATATCTCAATATATCCGAAAGAAAAACAACTCTTGCATAGTTGCACATATCAAAAAGATCCCTGTCAGCACCAAGATATGGCATATCAACACGACCATTTCTTACGGCCAACTTAACTTCATTATTGAGAATCTCAACTCGATCCAAAAAAATTGACGGAATGATATAAGACGTTTTCATCTCTACAAATCAAACCCTATTCCCGTATCAAGTTTACTAGCAAGCTGAGCAAATTCTTTTAGAACAGAATAAAAGGATAAAAGAGTTGCGTCTTTAGTGTTTTTAATCTTTTTATCTAGCCAGATTACAAGTTCTCTACATTTATCTGCATCAAAGAAATCATAATCTCCCCAATCCATCATTCCATCGAATTTAGTCCACATATCCGGAATGAAATTATCTTCTTTAAGCTTTTCTTTCTCCTCCTCGCTTATTATGTATCTCTTGCTTTTTCCTTTTATATAAGTCCAGGTGTCATCAGTAATAATCGAATCTTTATTAAGAGCAACATATAAATTCATAGTTACATCTCCTCTCTCTTCTTTATTTTAAAATGGGTTTTGCTTTGATCTTCAGACGGTGTCCCATCAATAAGACAGTACTCCGATGATTTTTTATCATATATTCTTAAGTATCCCCCAACCTTATCGCACTTAACAATATATTGAGCACCTTCAAAAATGAATTTATAACCGGACTCAGAATATGTCTTTATATTCTCCTTATCTGGAATAAATTTATCGACAATCTCATTTATATTCACCTTGTTTTTCTCCCAGTTACTGCCATGGATGGCTTCTCTTCTTTTCGCTCTTTGATAACGCATTTTATCAATCTCGGACTGTGTCGCAGTAACTGTCACGTACAGTTCTGATACTTCGTGGTAAGCTGTTTTATAATCCATTATGGAAGCCTCCTCTTTTACATATTGCATGAAAATCTACATAGCGTTTAAAGTTAATCCCTAACGTATTCATAAGCGTAAAAACGTGAGGATCTGCCTTTCCGTAAATAAGCAGTTTCGAAGGCAATAAAGAAAGTATCTTGTCAATATATTGAAGAGCTTCGATTTCAGACCTGGCGTTGCAACATCCTAGAAAACCCGATGAGGACATTATTCCAATAGGTATATTGCTAAGGAGGCCTAGTGTTTTGGCATTTCCTACACGCGTATTGAATATAATTTTTACCCCGTTTACAGCAAGCACTGCTCCAAACAATTGGTTTACCAACATAATGAAAGCCTGCATTTCGTAATCCATGTCAGGGGTTACACTCAAGTCAGGGATAACTACTCCTAGATATTGTTTGTATGTATCGATTTCGTCCCATAGTTTATTGATTCTCGGGAGAATTTCTGAGTCAGACGAATAAAAACAGATTACTGTATAGGCCTTATCACAAATATACTTATTTCTATGTGAGTATGGGACAACATAAGTTGGCCACACATCCAAAAACATACTTTTAGTAAATAACGGCCAGCCTCCGCTGTTATAACCTATGCGATTACCTAAATAGATATATGCTCTCTTTGCAAAATCATGGAGCAACATAATTGAAGCATTTCTCAAATCTATACCTCCGCTTATTTCTTTATTGATTTTTGCGCGATGATATGATTAACTGTGCCTACTCGTTCGGTGGAAATCATATCCTCTGACAAAAACTGAATATCTGCCGCAAACAGGTATTCAGTTTTATTTTCTAGCTAATTCTAATAATTCCTGAAAACTGTATTGTCTGTTTCTTTTTTTATCGTCTCCCTGCAGTATGCCTGCCCCTTCAAGTTTTGAAAGATACCTATTAGCCTGTGCCTGTGTAATAGATAATTTCTCTGCAACAAATGATGAATTAACGATTGGATTTTCAAATATGCAATTCATCAATTCATCCACTCGAACACTATTTATTGCATTGTTGGATTCATGTTTTGTCTTATCATACAGCTCGTTAATAGAATCTATATATCTACAAAGTTTTTCAGCCTGAACAGTACACTTGGTAAGAAAAAACTTAATCCATCCGTCATAAGAGTTAACTCTCGAATCTGTAAGTTTTGAATAATAAACCATTTTATCCTGACTTATAGCTTCACTTATATAAAAGAAGGGGAAATTAATTACTTTTGCTTTATAAAGATACAAACTAATCAACAATCTACCCACTCTTCCATTTCCATCCTCGAAAGGATGAATAGACTCAAACTGGCTATGAATTATTGCAGCCTTAACAAGAGGATTAATTGAGTCTATAGGGTTATTCATGTAGGAAATTAGTTCTTTCATATAACGCGATGTTTCATTATATGAAGGAGGTTCGAAAACAACCTTTCCCTGACTGTTGACAATATGATTGTCACGCGTTTTATAGTTTCCGACAATAACTTTAGAATTGCTCTTTAATCCATCTAACATTATAGCATGTAATTCTTTTATAAGTCTCTCAGAAAAAGGGTTGGTTTGAAGAAATTCTGCTCCAGTGATTATAGCTTTTGCATGATTTCTGTATTCGATTAGAGCTTTATCATTTGTATTCTTTATCGTTGATATATTGTCTTCAAGCACATCGGAAATTGTTGTTTGCGTCCCCTCGATTTGCATAGAGGAGACAACTTCCTTGATTCTAAACATTGGAACGAGTATGTTTGAAAATTTAAAATTATCAATTCTTGCCTCAAAGCCACCAATTGCTTTCGATGCTTCAAACAGCTCATTGAGGAAATAATTCGGATTATAATCTTTTGTGCGTTCCCAAATAAATTTCAACATATCATCTCCTTAATGCAATATTAGGTTGCAAATCAGTATAGAGTCAACTCTTATTTACACTTTTTGAAGAAAATGATAATAAGAATCAAGAAAAGTGTACTTAAATGAGCTTTTTCTGAATTGTTGTAATTTAGGAATAAGAAAATACTATTTCAGATTAAGATGAATGAGTATGGATTACTTGTGGGCAGATCTTATGCTTGGGTTATCCAGAAGAAGCTAATAACTATTCTTATCCATTCTTTCCATATGGGAGGATATGTAGGTGCAGACGAACATTCCATGCCATTTTTTAGCTGAAATTTGTGAGGGTGTTAATGTCGCTCTCTTGCATTAGACAACGAGAAAAGGTAACCATTCAGTCACCCCTAAACGAGTACACTAGCCGATAGCGCATCTGCCGTCCCATCAAAGACGCCTTTATCATGTCTGATCTGCTGATACCGTTCTTTTGGGCTGTATCGAGAACAGTCGTAGTTGTGGCAAAGATATCCATCTCTTCTGATGTTCGGAAGGTTTATGAGACAGCTTTACGGATTCTTGAGCTTAGAAGTGATCTCTCCGACTCTAATGCGAAATTTCGCATTAGAAAGTGAATCGGTATTCAGAGCATTGAAAGCCGTTAACGGGTGAAGCCTGTGAAGACAT
>CAVJEL010000046.1:0-15042 GCA_963648635.1 Ruminococcus intestinalis | reverse complement strand
CTCTCGACAGCAAGGCACCGGCAGGCGGCTATCAGGAATTCCTGATGAACGAAGCTCGTTACTCAAGACTCACTCGTGAGTTCCCGTCACGTGCAGATGTTCTCTTCAAGCTTAACGAAGAAGAAGCTAAGAAGCGCTATGAGCACCTCTTGAAGCTTATCGACCTCTACGACGAGAAATAATAACTCTCGTTAATAAGCGCAGGCTGCAGTAAAATGCAGCCTGTTCTTTTTCACCTGGGTTTTGTGATATTGAGTGTAGCAAAATCTACAGCATTTCAGCTCACAGTTTCTTCCACTCCTCTTGCTGAATGCTTTTAGTAGTTTCTCCTCTTCGAATATTCTCAATTTCATCAATCAGTCTTTCAAATACTTCATCAGCCGGAGAGGACTGATCGGCCTTTGCCTGAGCGTAACCAATAGCCATACGTGCATTAAATTCATCATTCGTCATCGCTGACACCCCCTTTCTGTCGTTAGTATAGCATTTGTATGCCGTCTTGCATGTCTTTTTAAAAGTTCAGTTTTTAAACCATCGCTGAAGGCTATAAAAAACACCCCCGCCGGAAGACAGAGGTGAACGAAAGAAAGAGTGAAAACCTACTCTTTTTCGTCAAACGGAACACGAGGTGAATACGTTGTGTGTAAGAGTTCGTGGGCGATGTGTGAATTGGGCTTTTCAAGGAACTCTTTATAGAGTTGCTGAATCTGAGGATTGTTATGGGACTGTCTTATCTTCTGTCCCCTGTCGTCAGAATAGAGCGCCATAGCCCTCTTTTCCTTATATGTGTCCACGATATCGTGATCCTCGTTAGGGAGGAAGCACTCCCTAACATATGGCTGTCCACCGCCGGCAACACAACCGCCCGGGCATCCCATGATTTCGATGAATGTGTATTTACTCTCCCCTCTCCTGATTTCATCAAGAAGAACTCTCGCACTCTTCATACCGCTTGCAACTGCAACGTAGATATCTTCTCCGTTGATGTTAATCTTTGCTTCCTTTATGCCGTCGAAACCTCTGACAGTACCGAAAGCAATCTTCTCGTACTCCTTACCTGTGAGAGAATGGTAGGCTGTGCGGAGGGCTGCCTCCATAACGCCACCTGTTACGCCGAATATAACACCCGCACCTGTAGATACGCTTACGATATCGCTATCGAACGGTTCATCGGGAAGACGGTTGAAAAGAATACCACTTCGCCTTATAAGCTTCCCCAGTTCCCTTGTTGTCAATACTGCATCTACGTCCTTAAGACCTTCCGTGACAAGCTGAGGTCTCTCTTTCTCCGCTTTCTTTGCAGTACATGGCATTACAGATACGACAAACATATCTTCCTTCTTGACTCCGATTTTCGGGGCGTAGTAATGCTTGAGTATGGCGCCGAACATCTCGTGGGGAGACTTGCAACTCGATACATTTTCCAAGAGGTCAGGATAGTAGTACTCGGCATAGTTTATCCACCCCGGAGAGCACGATGTAATGAGAGGGAGTTTACCCTTATTCTTTATCCTATCAAGAAGCTCTGCTGCCTCTTCCATTATTGTAAGGTCTGCTGCGTAATCGGTATCGAAAACCTTCTTGAAGCCGAGTCTCCTGAGAGAGGCAACCATCTTTCCAGTAACATTCGTTCCAATCGGGAGGCCAAACTCTTCGCCGAGTGCAACACGAACTGCCGGTGCCGTCTGTACAACAACGTACTTTCCCGCCCTCATCGCTTCATCAACCTTCTCTATCTCGCTTCTCTCCATGAGAGCACCGGTGGGACATACTGAGATGCACTGCCCGCACATGATACAAGGGGATGTGTCAAAGCTTCTGTTCTCCGCGGGTCCTACTATCGTCTTAAAACCTCTGTTCTCAAAGCCCAGTATTCCGTTACCGTGACTGTTACGGCATCGCTCGATACACCTTCCGCATAGAATACACTTCGATGTGTCCCTTACAATTGCAGGGTTGAGTCTATCCAGTGTCGTCTCGGTCTTCTCTCCCTGGTACATCCCCTCCCTTGCGCCTGTAATCTGCGCGCAGTACAAGAGCTCACAGTGTCCGTTCTTATCGCATTGCTGGCAGTTGAGTGAATGGTTGGAGAGTAAAAGCTCGACAGATGCACGGCGTGCAATTGTTGCACGCGGAGAGGAGATGAGAATCTCCATGCCTTCGCTTACGGGAAATACACAGGATGCAACAAGACCTCTCTGCCCGACAACTTCGACTAGACACACCCTACATGAACCACGGTTACATTCGCCGTGGTTATATGTACATAGTGTCGGAATTTCAAAACCACAGCGCCTTGCAGCATCATGAACAGTCAAACCTTCTTCAACCTGATAGTTCTGGCCTTCTATTTTAATATTTACTAAACCCATACTTCACCTCATCTCTTCTCGATGGCACCGAAACGACATGTCGCCATACAGATACCGCACTTGAGACACTTATCCTGATTGATTTCATACGGCGTCTTTATAACACCCTTGATGGCTTCTGCAGGGCAGTGACGAGCACATGCCGAACATCCTCTGCACTTGTCCTTGTCGATTACATACATCAAAAGGTCCTTACATACTCCTGCACGGCACTTTCTGTCCACAACGTGTTCAATATACTCTTCCCTGAAGGAGTGGAGAGTTGAAAGGACGGGGTTTGCAGCAGTCTGCCCCAGGGCGCATAGCGACCCAATCTGTATAGTCGATGCAAGCTCCTCAAGTTCCTTGAGGTCATTGAGTGTACCCTTTCCCGATGTTATGCGTTCAAGGTACTCGAGCATCCTCTTTGTTCCTATTCTACAATGAGAACACTTACCGCATGATTCGTCGCATATGAACTCCATATAGAACTTCGCAACGTCGACCATACAATTGTCCTCGTCCATGACTATCGCGCCGCCAGATCCCATCATCGAGCCCCTACTCTTGAGTGTCTCGAAGTCAATTTCCGTATCGAGATCCTTTTCTGTGAGGCATCCTCCCGAGGGTCCTCCGGTCTGGATTGCCTTGAACTTCTTCCCGTTCGGAATTCCTCCCCCGATATCATAAATGAGTTCCCTGAGCGTTGTTCCCATCGGAACTTCCACGAGGCCCACATTGTTTATCTTTCCACCGAGCGCGAATACCTTTGTGCCCTTACTTGTCTCTGTTCCAAGTGATGAGAACGCCTCAGCACCGTTACGGAGAATATAAGGAACAACGGAGAGTGTCTCGACATTGTTGACAATAGTCGGGCATCCCCAGAGTCCGCTCACTGCCGGATATGGTGGCCTCGGCCTCGGATTACCGCGCTTTCCTTCGATTGAATTAATCAAGGCAGTCTCCTCACCGCATACGAATGCTCCCGCGCCGAGTCTGATGTGCGCTCTGAAGGAGAATCCCGTTCCCATGATGTTGTCGCCGAGAAGCCCGAGCTCCTCAGCCTGTTTAATCCCAACCTTGAGACGGTGCACCGCAATCGGGTACTCCGCTCTTACATAGAAATAGCCTTCCGTAGCACCGATAGCGTAACCGGCAATCATCATACCCTCTATTACGGCTAAGGGATTACCCTCTAGAATAGACCTGTCCATGAATGCACCCGGGTCGCCCTCATCACCGTTACATATTACGTACTTCTGTCCCTCCGGCTGATCAAAGGCAAACTTCCACTTTTTTCCTGTCGGGAATCCGGCACCACCACGTCCTCTCAGTCCCGAAGAAAGTACTGTTTTGATAACATCCCCTCTATCCATTGAAAGAGCATTTCTCAAGCCCATGAAGGCTCCGGCACCAAGTGCCTCATTTATGTCCTCAGGGTTAATTACACCGCACTCCTCAAGTGCTATACGATGCTGCTTTTTATAGAACGTGATGTCATCCTGCTTCTTCACCCTTTCCCTCGTAACTGGGTCGACATACAAAAGGCGCTCGACTATCTCGCCCTTGATAAGATCTTTCTCGACAATCTCATCGACATCCTCAACTTTAACCGCATGATAGAGAGTATCTTCGGGATATATTTTGACAAATGGTCCCTGCGAGCAGAAGCCGAAACATCCTACTTGATTGACGCTTATTCTCTCTGATAGTCCTTTCTCTTTTATAAGCTCTTCAAACCTGTTGAGAATCTGGTGTGAGTTTGAAGATATACAACCCGTGCCTCCACAGATTACGACGGAGCGCGTCGAGTTAGTACCATTTATCTTCGAGTCGAATCTATCTTTATTTTCCTTCTGGATTTTCTCAAGTTCTTCAAAGTTTTCAATTCTTCTCATAGCCTGTCTCAGCCTCCAATTGCATCAAGTCCTCGATAATCTTACTCACCTGATTAACATCAACCTTCGGATAGACCTTGCCGTTAATTGATACTGCAGGTGCGATTCCACAGGCACCGAGGCACCTCAGTGCGTCGATTGTGAATAAACAGTCTGGTGTTGTCTCCCCTGCCTTAATTCCAAGCTCTTCAGAGAACTTCTCAAGTACAAGCTGTGCACCCTTAACATAGCATGCCGTCCCGAGACAGCATCCGATGATGTACTTTCCTTTGGGTTTAAGAGAAAAGAATGAATAGAATGAGACTACTCCGTATATTTCAGCAACACTTATTCCCGTGTTTTCACTGACTCTTTCCTGTACTTCGAGCGGTATATATCCAAACTCTTTCTGGATATCACTCAAAATCATCATCAGTGGTGTCTTCTCGTCTTTGTAACGCTGGCATATAGCGTCGATTTCAGCTCTGGCACTTTCCTGTAATTTCACATTTACCTCCATTACTATTCATAAAGATATTCGGTTATCTATAATTTTGTAACGGATTTATGCCGGATGCAAATTATTTTTTAATTTTTATCGATGTAAATAAATACTTAACAAACAATATTAAACCAGACGATTTTCTACAGTACAGCCACTTTTTGTTTATGTATCGTTATGTTCAATTTTATTTCAATTGTCGGAATTGCAAATTTGTTTCCTTAAGCCTGATCCAGCCACACGAATCTCAATCACAGTTGAGATCTCACTTTTTTCTAGAACCGACCTCCACGTCCGCCGTGCGACATACCGGATGATGATGTGTGCATTGTGCTGTGGTGCGGTCCTCCCTGTCTCGGGCCATCGTTATTCGGCCTTCTTACTCTTACAACATTTGAGTAAAGATATATGTCCTTGTTGCGCGTGAGCACAAACGAGTCAGGAACTATGTAGTCGTCGGCGCTGTTCTGAGGGGCTATGTTCTTCAATTTCTTCTTTCCTCTCATAACAATCATCAGCGATATAAAAGCCCCGAGAGAAAGCGAGAAGAATAGCGATATACCCCATTCGAATCCCTCGTATTCTGTATCTGAGGCTTTATCCTCATAGTCACATGAGTATTCAACGTATTCCGCCCACCTCGAGAATGCAGTGTAGTAGTCGCCGTCCGAAAGGTAGGGGAAAAACACATCGGAGAGATTTTTGTCACTCAAGGCATTGTCGTCAAGGTAATACACAGCGTCGCCTAACGTCGATATATAATAATCCCGCTCAGCCATGTTTATGGCGAAGCATACGCCGTTTGAGTCGTATTCCGCTTTTTCAATTATGGCATCGGCTACATCCATTGATGAATAGGTTGTAGAGGAATAGGTGACAATGACTGTATTCACCCCCGTGTTTTCACTGACGCTTTCAAGGAGAGAAGAGAGTGACTCCTTCTCGCTCTGACTGAGGAGGTTTGCATTATCGTAAAGGTACTCTTTTGAAAAGAGAGGAAGAAGAGAAATGAGGAGAAGTAAAATAACAAGTATTCTTTTCATATTTCCTCCTACATCGCCCACACTAAATAAAAGAGCGCCATAAAGACTGCGGCGAATCCCAATGTGGAGAGAAGGAAGTTTCTTACGCCCTTCTTCTTATCGAAAGGAAGGTCTCCGACAAACTTACCAGTTTGTCCGTTGACGCCAAAGAGATAGTCCTTTCCGTTCCACTTTGTGTTGAGGAGCCACACGGGAAGAAGTGCGTATTTGCACTCACCGTCCTTAAGAGATATGTTATCTGTTTTCTTCTCGAGTCCTGTGTATCCTGTAACGGTACTTCTTATACGACGCTCGAGAGAGGCTTTCGCCCTCTCTCTGGCACGTGGCTTGGACTCTTCGCTATTTACATCGTATCTATCGGCAAGAAAACCCGAGAGGTATGCCGTCTTGAAATCAACGGCCTCGGAGAAATCATAAGGAGAGAGCGACTCAAAGAGGTCATCGTTGAGGCTCTTACTGCCGTCGACGGGGATTTTATCAAATTCGATAGTCCCGGCCCTCTCTAATAGATAGTGACTCGTTTTGGTGTACATAAAGTTCCTGTCCATCCAGGTTGTGGTGGTTACAGCACGGTATGTTATGGAAGAATCGGCCTTCGAAGAGAATAGCCATACGGGAACATATACGCCCTTTATCTTGTCAATGTGTCCTTCGTCTCGGAATGCTCTGTTAAGGTATCTCTTACCCTTGAGGGCGTCTCTGAAGAGCGCCTCAGCTTCCTTCTTATCCTTTTTGAAAGGTATTACTAAATCGGGTTTGAGAATTCCGCTTAGCTTATCCGTCAGGATGACATTGTTCGAGCAATAGGGACAGACAGTGGAAGCAAGAGTTTCGTTTGTGATTATCTCACCGCCGCAGGATGGACAAACGTAGTGCATCAACCCATCGTCATTCCATTCTTCAGACGATGATTTATAGTCCCCGCTGTCCGTCTTCTCGCTCTCTTCTTTTAAAACAGACTCATATTCCTTGAGACTCTCGACAGAGAATGTGGAGTCACAATAAGGACACTTCATCTCCTGAGATTTAGTGTCGAAGGCAATTGTCCCTCCACACGAGGGGCATTTGTACTCCTCTGTCATTCTTTGTCCCCAGAAGAGAACTTATTGCCACACATAGGACAGAACTTCAAAGTATTTGTACCCACATAGCCACACTTCGAGCAGACAACGCTCTTCTTTTCAGGCTTTTTCGCCCCGCACTCAGTACAAAACTTACCGTAGTTCTTTGTCCCGCAGGAACAGACCCAGCCCTCTTTTGTCTCCGTCTCCCTCTTTTTACCGCATGCAGAGCAGAAGAGACCGTCGTTCTTCTGACCGCACGAGCATGTCCAGGTTGTCTTATTCTCATTATTCTCGTTCTTTTTCAAGAGCGAATTGACGTCAATGCCCCCGGCATTCGAGGCTGCGTTCATACCGACAAAACCCGCAAACGCACCGTTAGGGTTATTTGCCGCACCCTTCATTGCAGAAGCTGTTGCTTCAACCATAGTTCCTGCAGCCATCTGGGAGAAGCTCATCATATAAGCTTTCTGGGCATCCTGTATCATCTTGGTTACATCATCAGGAACAGTTAGAGAGCTTATCGCGACACTCGTAATCGTAATTCCCCTCTGCTGGCTCCACTTCTCGGAGAGTTCTCTATTGAGTGCATCCTCAAGTTCCTTAGTGTGGTTTACTATCTGATAAGGCCTGAGGGAGAGTGCGCTGAGAGCACCGAAGGATGGCTGAAGAGCAGAGATGAACTCACTCTTTAGCTGACTGTCGATTTCTTCGCGCTTATAGCTCTCGCTCATGTTACCGCAGAGGTTTGTATAGAAGACCATCGGATTTGTGATTTTATATGAATAGACACCCGAACATCTGACAGCTGCATCGAGGTCAAGATTGAGTTTTTCGTCAACAACACGGAAAGGAACGGGATTAGCAGTGCCGAACTTGTTGTCAACAATCTCCTTGGTGTTGAAGTAGTAGACTCTCTGGTCCTTACCTTCGTCTCCGCCGTATGTGAAACGTCTTCCCATTGTGCGGAACATATCGAGAATGCCCTTTCCTAGCGAGCCGTAGAAGATACTGCTTTCACTTGATTTATCGTATATGAATTCCCCGCTCTCAGCCGAGAGTTCGACTACCCTGCCCTGATCGACAATCATCATGCACTGACCTTCGTTGACGATGATGCCCGAGCCGTTAGAAATTATGTTGTCGCTTCCCTTTGTGTTGGAAGAACGGCTTCCGGTGCGCTTCTTGCCTCTTACGGCTAAGGTATCGCCATCAAGAGAGTCGCAATAAAAATATTCTTTCCACTGGTCGGCCATCGTGCCACCCACCGATCCTGTTAATGCTCTGATAAGTCCCATAAGGTCCTCCTCTCAATTCTCTAGATATTCTACCATAAGAAAGAAGGTAGAGAAATCTATTTTCTCTCACTTCCACAAAGACTTTAAAAAAGAGAAAATCAAGCTATGAAAGTTACTATACTCGGGACCGGCAACGCACAGGCAACAAAGGTTTATAACACATGTCTCCTTCTTGAAGAGGAAGGGGAAGCACTTCTTGTCGACGCAGGGGGTGGCAACACCATCCTCTCAATATTGGAGAAAAAGAATAAACCGCTATCGCTAATCCGCTCACTTTTCATCACACATGCCCACATAGATCATCTTCTTGGGTGCTTCTGGATTATAAGGCGCATAGCCGAGGAGATGAATAAGGATAATTACGACGGTGTTTTCAGAGTTTACGGAGATAGTAATCTTCTCGATATGGTAGTCTCCTTCTCTCGAAGTACTCTCACAAAGAAGATATGTTCTCTCTTTGGAGAGAGAATACTCTTTGTTCCGCTATGCGACAGAGTGTCCTTCCCAATCCTAGGCGGAACACTCACCCCGTTCGATATCCTCTCAACAAAGATGAAGCAATTTGGCTTTGTATTTGAAAAGGGAGATTTGAAATTCACAGACTGCGGTGACGAGCCATTGGACGAGAAGAACTTTCCACTCGCCCAAAACTCTACATTTCTCACCCACGAGGCCTTCTGTCTCTACAGCGACAGAGATATCTTCCACCCATATGAAAAGAGCCACAGCACAGTCAAGGATGCAGCGGAGAATGCCGAGAAGCTCGGAGTTGAAAACCTCATTTTATATCATACGGAAGATAGAAGTGGCATAGAGACAAGAAAGGCGCGCTACACTGAAGAAGCTGAGAAATACTTTAAGGGGAATATCTTTGTCCCGGATGACGGGGACGAAATCATCTTGACTTCTCTATAAAAGCCTTCACTTCACTCTCGTATAGAGGAGTGTCGACAAAGTAGCTCATTGCATGGTCGGCGGCGACAAATGTGACAAGCCTTACCTTCTTCGGGTTTGCCCTTTCTATTTCCCGGCTCATCGAGTATGGAACAAGAGCGTCCTTTTCTCCGTGGAGAAGAAGAATGGGTATAGTTGTTTTCTCAACTGCTTCCACTGCTCCGGATACGTTGATGTTGAAGTGCCCCCAGAAACGTGTAGTAAAAGAGACAAGCCACATCAACAAGAAGGGCGGGATACCTGCACCTCTCAGCTCCTTTTCCATGATAGCTCGAGCTGAAGTATATGGACAGTCTGCAATTATACCACGGATATTCACCCCTTCGAGGGATGAAGAGAGCGAAAGAACTGTATGGGCTCCCATCGATATGCCGGCAAGGTATATGGCTGTGTCGGCACCGTTTCTACCCCTCACCCACTCAATCCATCTCAGTACATCTTTCCTCTCCTTGACTCCGAACGTCACAGTGTGTCCCCCGCTCTTCATACATCCACGCTGTGAAATCAAGAGGACATTGAGGCCGAGGGAGAGGTAAAGTTCCACGCGGCCGCAGAAATCACGCATTGCCGTTCCCCTGTAGCCGTGAACGCAGATTACAACGGGAGAAGCGGGAGACTGGTAATAATACCTTCCCTCGAGCTTGAGGCCGTCGTCCGAATAGATATAAACCCTCTCACACTTCCTTTTATCAAGCGAGAGCGTAAGGGATGTCGAAAGCGGTGCGTATTTCTGGCTCTGCTCTCCTTTATAAATATGACAAAGGTCATTCTGGCCTTTTACCGGAGTGTAGAAAACACGAAAGTAGATTACGAGGGAGGAAAGAAGAACAATAAAAAGAAGGATAAGAATAACAGCAATTAAGACTATCATGATTACGTCCCCAAATTGAAAAGAAGCGAGAACTTCGTCTTCTCTCTATCATAGGTGACACCGAGGGAAAGTTTGAAGCCAAGGGTCGATAGCATACCCACAAGCGGAGAGAGCGAGAAATCGGCTTTAAGAGAATATGTGTCTCTGTAGAGATTCCTCTCCCCTGTAGCAATAATCCCCTTATATGTAAAGACGACGTCGATATTCCTGACGTAAAGCCTCATAAACCTTATTGATGACTGCACTTCATATGTAAAGAGATAGATGTCGCCTTGTATCCCGATAATTGGTCTTCTAAAGTTAGAAAGACTAAACGTAAGTGTAAAAGGCAGTGAGAAGGTCGCTCTTGATGATGACTTGATTGGTATTAGCCGAGGAAGAAGCATAACTAAATCAAGGGAGGGAGAAGTGTTGACGAGCGTAATCTTTCCTCCCCAGCCAAGGTTTTCATGGCGCCCTTTTCCTAATCTGTATACGTCCTGATAGCCAAATGAGAAGTAATTTACGAGACACCCTTTCAAATCGAGGTATGAAAAGGCTAGAGTATCACTGAGGAGGATATATCTGTTATCTGAAGAGAGTGTCTTCTTATAAGAGAGCGTTGTGTCCAGTTCGAAGCTTGTTCTACCATTTTTGTAGAATGTCAAGAAAGAGACGTTGAAGTAATCCTTATAGCTATATGATGTAAAGGCAAATGGCTTTTTCTCCTCAATATCGACTCCGAGCGAGAAAGAAAGGGTATGTTTTTCTGTCGGGTCGATTGTAGTGTAATATAACCCGAGCCCTGTGATGTCACCCGCGGTCTTTGTCTTAGCGCTTCCGACGGGGAGCAGCAATCCCTTATTCATATAGAAAAGCGCATTGTAATCCTTTACTTCAATTCCTACCTCACTCTCATCAGCCGTGCGTGGAACGAATGAAGAAAGAGTGCATTCCGCCCTTTCTGAAAAATTGAGGGACGAATAAGAAATACGGCTTACTCTGCTTTCCGAGAAAAGCCGGGAGACAAAATAAACATCACCTCCCTTTTTCACAGGATAATAGATTCCCCCGCTATAGGCATTGGAGGAAAGAATATAACTCCACCCACCCTCTTCATACTTAAGTTCTCCGTATTTCATGAATGATGACTTGTCGTCTGTAATATATGAGAAGGCGATAGTACCGTCAGAATTGAGAGATAGTGAATTGACTTCGATTGAAGTGTCCAAATCTATAAGCGTCATACTCCCCTCAGAGAGTGAGATGTCGAGAAGGTGGCGTCTCCCGTTCTGTGAGATAAGAAACAAGGCTTCATCGTCGCTGAGTGCAACAGTGCTCGAGAGAGATATGTCGCGCCCGAGATTGAAGGAGGATATCAAATCCTCGCTCTCGATTGAGTAGAGGTCAAGAGTGTTCTCACCGTCGTATTCGGTAGCAAGAAGAACCTTTTCATCACCCATTAAAAGCCCTGTATAGTAATCCTCCCACTCGCGGTATTTCCCGCCGTTGATTTTATATACTGCAACCGAACGACTATCGGTCGTGACATGGGGAAGAATATAGTACGAAGGGGAGAAGGACAGGCTCTCAAAAGAGGATGAAGTCAACTTTACTCTCTTCTCTCCTTCCTCCGTTATTTCGTATAGCCCTGATGACGAAAGGTCTTCGCCGTAGAGCGTGTTGTTGTGTAGTGTGAGGTTCCTCCAGCTTCCGGAAGGTGTAATGTATTCGGGAGAGGAAAGAGTTTCCTCGATTGTCCATGACGAGAGAAAATTCAGCCACGCGTCGCTTAGTTTGACGCCGAAAATCTTTTTGAAGATAAGCTCGGTAGTGCTTAAGGGAAACTTATAGCACTCGACTATGAAGGAAGATAGTCTGTAACTGCCGTAAGAGGACGAAAGATAGCAGAGAAAAGAAGCGCCGAGTATATAGCTCATTGTACCGCCCGGGGTGATATCACGCGCGCCGGAAATGTCGAGATATTTGAACTTAAGGCCTTCAGCCACTATTTGATTAACAAGGTAAAGTGATGCCGGGTTGTTTAGCCTACCTTCCCCCTTCGTGCTCTCCATATAGACAGCAATGCCCTCTACAAAGCCTTTATTAAGGTAGAGATTCCCCAGAATTACTGCATCTCCGAAAATAGATGAAAGAAAAGAGATGAAAGGACTTTTGATGGAAGCCGTGAATGCATGCGTGAGCTCATGAAAGAATGTTAGCGACAAGGGTTTATCGGCATTCGGGAAAAGAGACGGGGAAAACGCTGTGACAAATAAAACAATATGGTTCTCAGCATATGCTGTGTAGTAGGCGTTGTAAGTCTTTGTGTCACTCTTGAAATAAACGGGAATATGTAACTCCGGATCAACGCCGAAGAAGGAAACAAGGTCCGAGTAATAATCTTCAGCTGAAGATATAACTTCCTCTGCCGACACCTTTGTCTCGTCACTCCAGATAAAATCAAAATGCTCGGTAGTTGTTACATATTCTTTAGAAAAGATTTCTAATAGAGAAAATAGAAGTAGAATAAAGAGAGCAAAAGTCTTTTTCATGGCCTCAGATTATATCATCATGATGATGACAACAACAGCCTCTTTTTCTATCATGGTTATATGATTTTCGATTCCCATTTTCATCTATTGAGTATGAAAGAAAAGGGCCTAGATACCACCCTTCCCTCACCCATAATCGGGCTTGAGTGTGCAACAGAGCCTGACGACGCCCCGTCACGCATAACACTTGTCGGAGAGAACAGGGATGTTTACCTCTCAATGGGGGCTGGCCCATGGTGTACAGGTAAAAACCACCCTCATTCAGTCTCCGAAACAGTAAAAATGCTCGAGAAGGAGATAGATAAATACGGCGCCGATGCAATTGGGGAATGCGGCTTCGATTTTCATTGGGAGTATGGGAGCGAAAAGGAGATGGAAGAACTTTTTCTTGCCCAAGTATCGATTGCGAGAAGTCTTTCCGTTCCACTTATCATACACTCGAGGGACGCAGACGAAGTTCTACTCAGGCACATAAAGGAAATTGACGAGAAAACGATTATGCACTGTTTCTCCTCCTCGCCAGGCATAATGAATGCCCTTCTTGATAGGGGCGCATACATATCGTTTTCGGGGAATGTGACATATAAGCATAGCGAGGATATACAACAAAGCGCCACTCTCTGCCCGATAGATAGGCTCCTCTATGAGACAGACTCGCCATACCTTACGCCCGTTCCTATGCGTGGTAAACCCAACAGGATGGAGTACACGGAGTACACACTCTCCTTTCTAGCGTCGCTCAGAAATGAGGATGCCTCTTATATAAAGGAACATGCAATAAAGAACTTCCTTTTATTAATGAATAACAGAAAAAGTGTAGTAAGGAGAGATATCGTCGCCCTTAAGGACGTCCCTGATAATCCTCTTCCAGTCGAATGAAAGAGATATGACACTCTCGAGAGATACAGCAGATACGGCATCGCTTTCCACCATGACAACTCTCGCCTTCGTGTTCCTATAGAGGGATGAAGAAGTAAGTGGGTCGGTAATAATTACTGCCCACATTTCGTCTGCCTGAGCAATAAGGCTCTCGCTGTTGACAACAGATACCCTACCGTCATACTCAATTTTCTCCAAATTCGGATATAAAGAAGAGAGTTCTTCATAGAGAGAAGAGCCCTCTGAGCTTTCAAAGCATAAGGCGATTTTCTTATCTGGATACTTTTCGAGAAATGATGAGTAAAGCTCTTTGTAGTTTATTTCCAGCGCCTTTTCCTCTCCGTCATGGAGGACTACATACTTTGGCGTCCTCACACCGTCATCGAGTTGAGCAAATGGCGTATAAATATATATTGTCGGCTTCTTGATTCTTTCGAGAAGGGACGGCTTCTCGTCACTTCGGGAGAGGAGAATATAGCCGGGGTTGTGAAACGAAGGGTGCGAGTAACGGGAGGAATAATTACCCATGCCTTCCGGGTATACATAGACAACCAATTTAAAGGAAAGAAAGAGGAATAAAAGAAGCACTATTAAGAGCGCTAATACTACTAGAGATAATTTCTTCTTTCCGGACATAGTGTAAATATTAGAATATTTGAAAAACTCTCTCAACAAAATAGCCTATAAAAGTCGTGAAAAGTTGACGAGAATGCCAATAATCGGTAAATTAATAACGGTTTTCGGACAAGGAGGCTTATTATGACAAGCTACAAAGATTTAGGTCTTGTTAACACAAGAGATATGTTCGCAAAGGCCGTTAAGGGTGGTTATGCCATCCCGGCATACAATTTCAACAACATGGAACAGATGCAGGCCATCATCCAGGCATGCGTAGAGACAAAGAGCCCTGTTATCCTACAGGTATCGAGAGGCGCAAGAGACTATGCTAACATCAACATATTGAGAAATATGGCACGTGGCGTCGTTGAATATGCACATGAACTCGGTTGTGATATCCCAATCGTTCTCCATCTCGATCATGGTGATTCATTCAAGACATGTAAGGAATGTATCGACAACGGATTCTCATCTGTCATGATTGACGGCTCTTCACTTCCATATGAAGAAAACATCAAGGTTACAAAGATGGTCGTCGACTATGCACACCAGTTTGATGTAACAGTTGAAGGTGAACTTGGAGTACTCGCAGGAATCGAAGATGAAGTAAGTTCTGCTACTTCTCACTATACAAGACCAGAGGAAGTTGAAGACTTTGTCTCAAAGACAGGCGTCGACTCTCTCGCAATCAGTGTCGGAACATCTCATGGTGCATATAAGTTCACACCCGAGCAGTGCACAAGAAACGCTGACGGCATCCTTGTTCCACCAGAGCTCAGATTCGATATCCTCAAGGAAATCGAAAAGAAGCTCCCAGGATTCCCGATTGTTCTCCACGGTTCATCAAGTGTTCCACAGGAATATGTAAAGATGATTAACGAGCACGGCGGAAAGCTCAGCGACAGCGTAGGTATTCCCGAGGAGCAGCTTAGAAAGGCAGCAAAGAGTGCCGTATGCAAGATCAATATCGACTCCGACGGCAGACTTGCAATGACAGCAACAATCAGAAGAATCTTCGACGAGAAGCCATCTGAATTCGACCCGAGAAAGTACC
>CAVJEL010000045.1:0-15333 GCA_963648635.1 Ruminococcus intestinalis | reverse complement strand
TCCTAACAAAGGAGAACAGGAGAGGGAGAAAGCTTGAATATGAGAAACGAGTACCGAATGCGTTGAAAGTGCTCCTCTCAAATAAGCATTACGTAGTCCTTCTCATCTCATATACCTTTGTCGAGATGACATCGATTCCCGGCCAGAATTACCTATCGCGAAAGTTCGAGGTGCTCGGATACGGTGAGTTCTATACGGGACTAGCGCTTCTATTGATGGGGCTGTTGCAGCTCCCGACACTTAACGCTATGGATAGGCTTCAAACGAAAGTAAGGGAAGCTAACTTAATATGGGTGTCCTTGTTCGGCCTCTTTCTTCGCTCGATTATTCTTGCATTTTCTTCCACGCCGTTCGGGGTTATATTATCATTTCTTACCGAGCCCTTTGCGTTCGGCCTTTACATCGGCGCAATAATTTTATACATGAGACGATATCTCGATTCGTCAGTTATCTATTTCGGTATGACACTCTACTCGGCCTTGACAAGTGGAATCGGAGGGATAGTCGGTAACTACACTTCCGGGCTCGTTGCCGAGAAATGGGGGATTAACACCATGTTTGCTTTGACGGTATTTCCGGCTTTCCTGGGGCTCGTATTATACACCATCTTCCTTATATCAGAGAGGAAGAGGACTAAGTAAAGTCAGCAAACACTGCTTCAGAGGCAATTCTCAAGTCCTCGGGTTTGAGCTTGAGGCAGCATCCTCTCTGTCCTGCAGATACATAGATATAATCCTCGAGGAGGGCAGTCTCTTCAATGAATGTCGGGTACTTATGTATCATGCCGAGTGGAGAGCATCCCCCGCGAATATACCCAGTATGTTTCTGCAGCTGATTCATTGGAAGAAGGTCTATCTCCTTCTTACCCGTGAGCGCTCTTGCCTTCTTCAGCGATATTGAAAACTCTGCAGGAAGGCAGAAGACAAAGAGGGATTTATCTGACGCTTCCATCACAATGGTCTTGAATACCTTTTCGGGATCAATTGACGCCTCCGAGGCAATATGTACTGCATCAAGGTGCTCCTCGTCCCATTTGTATTCAATTGTCGAGTATTCGATTTTAAGGGCATCAAGAATTCTCATTGCGTTTGTTTTCATGACTGAAATTCTAGTAAAAAGATAAACAAAAATATACTATTTTTTTCTTTACTTCGAGCACAGTGGGCATTAATCTATAGTCCTAAACGCGCATACATTATATATATCAGCCCCGGTCGGGGCTGTATTTGAAGAGGAAGCTGTGATTAGAATCAACAACGACTGGCAGTGTTATTTCGATGAGGAGCAGAGGAAGGATTACTACCTTTCACTACGTGAGTTCCTCAAAAGCGAATACAGAACACACACTATTTTTCCTCCCATGAATGAGATATTCTCAGCATTTACACTTACCCCACTTGAAAAGGTGAAAGTAGTCCTTGTTGGTCAGGACCCGTACCATGAAAAGGGACAGGCAATGGGACTTTCGTTCTCCGTAAGGGAGAACATCCAGATGCCGCCGTCTCTCTTGAACATAAAGAAGGAATTGGAAAATGAGGGATTTGATACTTCCGCATTCTCCTCGGATTTGACACGCTGGGCCGAACAGGGTGTTCTTTTGATGAACACAACACTTACAGTTCGGGAGCACGAGGCACTTTCACATGTTGGCAGGGGATGGGAGATATTCACAGATAAGTGTATCGAAATACTCAATTCATCCTCGTCCCCGAAGGTCTTTCTTCTCTGGGGAAGTAATGCAAGGAGCAAGAAGAATATGATAACTAACCCCGTGCATCTCATCCTTGAGAGTGCACACCCAAGCCCCCTCAGTGCCTATCGTGGTTTCTTTGGCAATAACCATTTTATAAGGACTAACGAATTTCTGAAAGCAAATGGTTTGACTCCCATCGAATGGTAAAATATAGAGCAGTTCTCACCCAGACCGGACGGTAAGAGGAAACATAGGAGAAAGGTGAGCATACTACCTGTATGTTACTGTTAGTTTGTCTAACTCTAAAGGATAGCTACCTTGCGTCAATATCCTTTCACAACAAACTCAATTTTCTTCTCTTCAACCTTTAATCCTATGTCTGAGCATTTGTTGAGGTGCTATAAAACACAACAAATGTCCGTGAAAGGGATAAGATAGTAAAAATCCAAAAAATCTCCTCAATTAAGTGTAAAAATAACTTGGTCGGTGACTTGGTCGCTGACTTAGTCGACGGAGCATTCTGTAGCATGCACTCCTCTTAGACTATCCTGTATGATTTCAAGCATCAGCTCTACGAATCCTGAGCTGTCTGTTATCTTATCAGAGACGCCGAGAGCATCATAATATTCCTGTTGTCGCGATAGGATTAATTCCTCGATTGGTAGCCAGAAGAAGAGCTCCTTCCAATTACCGAGCAGGATGCTATGCCACATACGTCCCATACGGCCATTGCCGTCTCTGAAGGGGTGAATAAATTCGAATTCGTAGTGAAATACAGCGCTCTTAATCAACGAATGAAGTTCAGATTTTTGATACCATTCAAACAAGTTATGAATGTGCTGAGGCACAAACTCAGCAGGCGGGGCCATGTGAATCAGCGTCTCACCAGCAAAAACACCAACTCCACAGGTGCGGAATCTTCCGTTTTCGGGGATGAGGCCGTTCATCATCAGTTTATGAGCTAAGAGAAGATCCTCAACTGATGCTGGATTTAACTCTGTCATCAATTTATATGCTTCAGAAGCATTCTTCACCTCTTTGATTTCAATAGGATTAGCCAGTATGTGCTTGCCATCCAGAATAGCTGTTACCTGTTTCAGTGACAGGGGGTTCTGCTCAATAGCAAGAGAGGAGTGGATTGTGCGTATACGGTTCTCCCTCCGGAGATTTTGAGGGATGGTTCCTATACGCTTGACGTCGTCACAGATTTCTTTGGAGAGTGAGGAGATTTTCTCTGTCATATGAAATGGCGGCTTGTAGCTGTTCATGAATCCAACTCCTTGTATTTGACTTCAATAGGTTCATTAAGCGGGAATTTGCTAACTGACGATATCGAATACGATATATCGAGTGTTATCCATTCTCCTGGCGACTCTCAATCTCCCTGTTTTTCTTTGATCCCATCATTAATAAGGATAGGATTATACGCTAGTATTTTATCAAATAAGGCCCGGCTTTGTCTGCCGGGTCGTTGGTTAATAGGCACCGTTGAAATTAACTTGAATGCCTTCATCTTTGTAGTTGAGCTTAATGACCTTTTCTCCGTTCTCGAACTTGAATCCGTCGGGGAGGGAGAGAGTTATCTCGCGCCCTTCTAGTGGCAGTTTGCCGTGGATTGTCCTAATGGAGACTTTGTTCTTCGAGAGGGTGATTGATAGGAGAGTGTAGTTTCCTCTCTCAAGTTTTTCTTCTCCGTCGTCCTCGAAGTATGTGTACTCATATTCATTCTCTCCAGGCATGAGGATGAAGTTGAGCTTCTTGAAGCGTCCTGTGACGAGGGTATCGCACGCGGGGCTTGTCGGGATGACTGATGGCACTTTATAGAGGTACCTTGCCTTACCGAACGGAAGATCGAAGTCATATTCCTTTCCTCCCTTTAGGAGTACCTTCTTCTGCGCATCATACCAAGAGGTGTTGTCGGGTAGGTGGAGTGACATATTATCAACGCCTTCATCAACTGCAAAGAGAGGAAGTATTGAGTCCCCACTCTGGTAGATTGGAAGGTCTGTCGGGATCTTCTTGTCTTTCGGGTACTCAAGAGCAAGTATCCTGCACATCGGTGTCCCCGTCTCTGATGCTCTATATGCTGCATTATAGAGGTACGGCATAAAGAAGTAGTGCTCGTAAACAAGGTCCTTAATCAACGGGAATGCATCCGGATATGTCCAGGGCTCGGTAGGCTTGTCGTCTTCGCGCCACGAGTGGATTACAAAGCGTGCCTGGAAGATTGCACTCTGACATGAACGCACTAAAAGCTCTTCAGAAGGCCTCTCTCCATAGAATCCTCCGAGGTCGTTTCCGATATACGGCATACCGCTGAGGCCAAGAGACATCACCTGATATTGATTATACCTCAGCGTCTTCCAAGTCGATGTGTTGTCACCAGTCCATGAGCGCGCATATTTCTGAATTCCGGGACATGCAGAGCGTGTATAAATCCACGGTCTTATATCCGGCGAAACGTCTGAGAATGCCTCCCATGATGCTTTACACATCAAAAGAGGGAATATGAGCTTACGCCTGTATGAGTCGGAGTCAGGGTCTTCGATTTCACATTCGTTGTTGTCATTCCAGATTCCCGTACAGCCGTGTGAAAGGTATTTATCCTTGAGCTGTTCCTTCCACCAGGAGAATGCATCCTTATTTGCAAAGTCCAGAAATGATGCTTCTCCTCCCCAATAGAACTCGACAAGAGTTTTGCCTTCGTTGTCTTTGAGGAAGTAGCCCTTTTTATATAGTTCATCGTACCAGGGATGTGTTGTCAAAAATCCCGGCTTTATATTCATTGTAAGGTTATATCCTCTTTCTCTGAGGGCTTTCAAATAGTCGCCGTAATTGGGGAACTTACGTGTATTCCAATAGAGGGCATAGCGCTTTCCGTCATCGGCCTTGAGGTACCCCGAGGAGACATACATACCTTCACAGGGAAGATTCTCGTCCTCAGTGCGTTTGAAATACCTGAGAATTCGATCTTTGGCGTCATCGCTTTCGACATAGTTCATGCTTGAGCCGAAGAAGCCGAAGGAGAAGAGGGGCGGGAAGGCAGGAAGGCCTGTAATATGACAATAGGAAGTTACGATATCTTTATAGTTGTCGCCGGGAATTATATAGAAAGCGACAGGACCGTCTTCAATCTCAACGTATGTGTAGAATGGACTTTCCTCTCCGAAATCCATTGCGTTAACGAGTCCGCACGGGTAGTAGAAACCTGCGTTTATACCGCTCTCTGGATTTTCTTTGATATAGAAAGCAATCGACTTATATAACGGGTCACTCTTCTCGCCGTCGTAGCCGAGAGAATCGCGGTTATAAATTCTGACTCTCTTGTTTGCTCTGTCGGGAGTGCCGGATTTGTCTCCCATGGCAAAATACCTGTCGGAAGGAAGCCTCGGGTCATTGATGCGTGTAAACCATGATTTATCCCCGCTCGATAGTTTAAACGCCCTTGTCTGTACCCTTGGAATAACGGTGTCGCTTGTTCCGAGCTTTCCTCCGAATATGGTCTTACCCTTATACTCGGCCATAATGTTTCCCGTTTTTCTCTCGACTGTTACTCTTATGTCACCGGAAAGGGCAATAATCGCATCCTCCGTCTCTTCTGTTTTTATCGCCTTCTCAGATTTAACAGGATTACCTTTAAGTACATCGTTTGTGTAAATAAGGGCGGACGGGGTATCGAAAGAGGAGAAGAAGAGATTGACGTAGAGCATATCTCTTTCCAGGAATGTTATTTCGATTCTACCGTTCTCCGAAAAAAGGGAGAATTTATTCTCCTCTACTGTATATCTTTCAATTGGTTTAAGTTCAACTTTCATAATTACTCCTTCAATCGGCAAAGTGCCGATTGATGTGTATTAAGTTTTGTTTTAGGGTGGATGAATCAGCCCTTGACAGCTCCTGCTGTAACACCTTCCATGAAGAACTTCTGGAAGCAGAGGAATACTATGATGACAGGTATTATAGATACCGTCGTCATTGCGAGGAGATTCGACCAGTTGATCTGAAGCTGCCCGACAAAGCCTGCAAGTGCCTGCTGGATAGTCTGAAGCTTGTTTTTCGATATTACAATCAAAGGCCAGAGATAGTCGTTCCAGCGCCACATGAATGAGAAGATGGCGATTGTTGCAACGATCGGCTTACTCAGGGGAAGGATAATCCTTCTGAAGATGAAGCCTTCACCTGCGCCGTCGATTCTTGCGGCCTCGATTAATGAGTCGGGGAGTGTTGTCATATATTGCCGGGCAAGGAATACTCCAGTCGGTGTTGCAGCCGGCGGAATGATTATTCCCCAGAGGTTGTTGAGTAGGCCGAAGCGCTTGAGCTGGAGAAAGATAGGGATCATGATTACCTGGAGAGGAATCATGAGTGTTAAGAGCATGATTGTGAATGTCAATTTGCTTCCTGGGAAACTGAACTTAGCAAGAGCGTAGCCGCACATCGTGTTGATGACAACAGCAATTATTGTAGATACTACTGAGACGAAGAGACTGTTCTTGAAGTAAGTTAAGAAGTTTCCTCTGCCGAGTGCTTCAACGTAGTTCTCAAGTGTCCAGGTCTTGGGGAATATCGTCATAGGGACGGCGAAAAGATCGCTCTGGGGCTTGAATGACGAGAGGACAACCCACACAATCGGAAAAAGTGTGATTGCGGCAAGAATAATTGCTATGACTGTTCTCGGAATACTTATTTTGTTTGAACCTGTTTTCATTCTTCACCTCCATTCTTTGTGACCTTGAACTGTATCAGAGTGAAGACTCCGATGATTACCATCAAGACCATCGACATTGCAGAAGCATAGCCGAGCTTATCTTGCGTGAATGCAACTTCATATACCTGCTGGACGATGAATTTCGTTGCATATCCTGGGCCGCCCTTTGTCATCGTTATGATAAGTTCATATGCCTTGAATGCATTGATTGTCGCGAGGATAGAAACAACGAGGGTCGTAGGGGAAAGGAGGGGAAGGGTAATCTTTCTGAATGAGTACCACTTTCCCGCGCCGTCGACTATTGCAGCTTCATAGAGTTCGTTCGGAATAGCCTGAAGACCGCTGATGAAGATAAGCATGTAGTACCCGGCATAGGTCCAGACAGATACCACGATAATCGATGCCATCGCAAGTGTGCCGTTCGTCAGCCAGTCTACCCCTGTTCCTCCAAGCTGTCTTATTACATAGTTTATGATTCCCATCTCGTTACCGAGTATGAATCTCCATGCAATACCTACGATGATCATACTCAAGAGAGAAGGTATGTAGAAAATGGCTCTCAATGCGCTCTCTCCCTTGACTGTGCTCTTCGATAAGAGAAGTGCCAGCAACAGAGACACGACTATGAGTGCGATTACAGTTATGAATGAATAAACGATTGTATTTTTTAGTGTGATTAAAAATACCTTATCCTTGAAAAGGTTGATAAAGTTCTTAAATCCCACGAATTTTGCCTGAGTAAAAATACCCTGGTCTGTAAATGCCATTCCGAGGCCCTGTACGGCAGGAATGATTACGAAGAGGGCGAATATAAGGACGTTTGGTAAGATAAAGAGGTACGGAACCCAGAACTGTTTGGTTCCTTTCTTAAAGCATGTCAAAGTATCCTCCTGGGACAACTTTTATAATCTCAAGGTGTTGTCCATAACCTGCTAAGCCTTTGAACGCAGACCCGGCGTTATTTCACTTCCCGGCGTCGAGCCGGGAAGAGGGATGCATCCCCAAGGGATGCTTATAGTCTTAGTTGAAGAACTCAGCGCCGTAAGCGTCAACGTTCTTTACACATGTCAATACATCGATGTTACCCAAAAGGTACTGGACAATCTGCTCTCTAGCATACCCTGTAACCTTGCTGAGGTTAGCATTCTTCCACTCGTTAGCTGTGTAAGCTGGAGTAACCTTGAGCTCTTCAGTAAAGACTGTGAAGTCATCAACGTTTGATGCATATTCGATGGATGCGTCTGTTCTAGCAGAAAGGTTGAGAGTCTCCTTGTCATAGTAGCCTGAGTGCTCTTTGTCTGCAAATGCAAGCATGAAGTCAACAGCTTCCTGAGGATGAGCACAGCCCTTGAAGGATGCGATGAGCTTTCCGCCAGGGACACTGCTTCTCATCGTGCCGCTAGGCATCTGTACAGCACCCCATTCGAAGGATGTGATGTTCTTTGCATATGTGTTGACGTTCCAGCTTCCTCCGATGTGGCATGCAACAAGACCTGCCTGGAAGAGTTCTGCCGGGTTCTCGCTTCCCATCCATACCGAGCTTGGGATAAGTCCTTCGTCATGCATCTTCTTGAACCACTCGAGAGCCTTGATTGTGCCTTCGTTGTTGAATTCCATAGCACTCTGGTCTGAGTTGAGGAAGTGGCCACCGAACTGATACATAATTGTTGAGAAGCGGTGAGGTGTGAAGTCTACTGCAAGACCGTACTTCATACCGTCGTTAGCAGCGATGACCTTCTTCATGATTTCTGCCCAGTCATCCCATGTCCAGGTCTTGCTGACTTCGTCAACGTCGATTCCAGCCTTCTCGAAAGCTGTTCTGTTGACAAGCATTCCGTTAGCTGTAGCTTCTGTCGGGAGGGCGACAATCTGTCCTTCCTGGTTGTAAGCGTAAGCGAGCATGCTTTCCATGAACTGTGACTTAACAGCCGATACATCTGTATAGCCTTCGATAGGAAGAGCTGTGTCGATGAGGGCGACAAGGTCACCTGTTGTCATACGTGCGACATCTGGTGGGTTACCTGCGCTGATCATCATCTTGAGCTTCTGCTGATAATCTGCAAATGCAACAATCTGGAGATCGATCTCAATATTGGGATTAGCCTCAAGATAGTCTTTCATCGTTTCTTCGAAGATTTCGCTTTCGTTTCCATCGTTGAACCAGAGAACAGTAAGAGTAACTTTCTCGTTCTTTTCGCTTGAACCCTGAGCAAAGACAGATGATACGACTAAAAGTGCAACCAGTGCCAATGTAATTAGTTTTTTCATATTTGACTCCTTTTTAGATTTATGTGATTTTATAAACCACTAATATAGATTTTCATATCAAATATATGAGTTGTCAATAAAAGTTTTATGTAAAATTTTAACAAAAAGATGATTTTATTTACTATTTTATTAATGCCTTGAAATATAATTGGCTTGTTTAAATAAAAGGATGTGTTTTGGTAAGAGGATTAAAGGAAAATAATATGAATATTCTTATATTTAATTTTTGAAATATAAATAATTAAATTAAATCAAGAATGGCATGTTGCGTTTATGGATTAGGTATATTTCTTTTCTATCAATGTTCTGCAACTTGTTTTGCGAGGAATATTAAATGTAAAAAAACTAATAACTATTTGCTTTATTTTTGCATTGAATAGGTTATGCAATTATGAAAAAATTTCATAAAAGAAAAAAATACGGTCACGGACTCTTATCTAAGACCGTGATCGACTAATTCAAGATATGAAAAAGGATGGCGGGAACGGAGGTTTTTCCCGCCACTCTCTATTACTTCCAGAAGAAGTTTTCTGCAGCATATGCATAGATAAGCTGCCATGTTTCCCAGTCGTGTGCCGCGGGTACCGTCAGCCTCAGCGCATCGATATCGCAATACTTATAGATCTTGTTTGCGAATGTCATTGTCAAAGCGAGTCCGAAGTCCCAGTCTCCACCTGCCGTCATAACTTTCGGTAGTGATTCAAGTGAACTCAGGTACTCAAGATGTTCTTCGACTGTAGTATCTGCTGCACTCCATACTCCGAAGTAAGAGAATTCTTCAGCATGATTCATGAACATTCTGCTTGTTGTGATTCCGCCCATCGAGAGGCCGGCGAAAGCTCTTCCTTCTGCTGTGGATGCCACGTTGTATCTGCTTTCGATAAGAGGCATGATGTAATCAAACTGTTCAGTTTCGATTTTTGAGAAATCCCATCCGAGATCCTGGTTGTTCATGCATACGATGACGAAAGGTTCGACTTTTCCTTCTTTTATGAGGTTGTCAGTTATATTCTTTACACACCCTTCATTGAGCCATCTCATTTCGTTGCCGACACTGTCTCCGGATGCGCCATGAGACATATAGAGTACCTTATAAGGCTCTTCTCTGTTCTCGTCATAGCCGTATGGAAGGTAGACTGCGAGTCCTCTCAAGTCTCCTTCTGCCCCGATATATCCGATTGTTTCAACCGTGCCCTCTTCTTCACATGGATTTTCAATAGTTCTGTCGGCATAGAGTGAAACTCCCATCTTTTCTCTGTTGTACGGAACATAAACAAGAGAAGAAAGGCTTGTTATACCTGTCGCCTCGTTGACCATTGTCGGATTATTTGGGTCGTCCTGGCGTGATACGACGTTACCGTCAATGTCGGTCAGCTGGAAGTTGTAGACGAAAGCTCCGCTTGAGAGAGGAATCTGGCATCCCCAGAGGCCTGGAGCGAAGTTCTCCATCTCTTTGTAGTATGTTGTGTCGCCACTTCCGCCTGCAGGTGCCATACCTGCTTCATATTCGTCGGGGGTATATGGAACACTGAACCCTTCTTTTTCTGTAAAAAGAAGCATACAGTCACTGTAGAGCTCAACTTTTGCAATCTTTCCGATTGTAACAGGCTGATTCTTAACAAGGTACGTGTCTGTATCTTCCTCTTCATAGATGAACGTTGCTGTATATCCTGTCGGGGATAAAATATCTTCTTCGACTGTTACTCCCTTGTTGTATTTAGTATAGTCTACAGGAAGTGCAGCTTCTACTGCAGCCTGAGAAAATACTGGAATTACAAGAGCGCATAAAAGTAAAAAAATAACCGATAATCTTTTCATTGATATCTCCTTTTTTGGATAATTTTTACAAAACGTTTTGAATCCTGATTCTACGCTTACACGGTTTTTTTAATCTGTCAAGAAAATTTTTGATATTTTAATATATTACAAAAAGAATGGATTTCCCCTTGCTCTATCAAATATTAAATCCTTGTGTGAGGATAATAATATTACCTTCAAAATTTTCATTAATTATTTAAATCATAATAAATAGATAGCATCATCTTTCTGCTTGATTCAGCTCATGTTTTTGCCGTGCGTTGAATTGGGTGAGAATGTATTTTTAAATGTCAGTTAAGCTGTTATTTGAAATACTAGTATATTAGAAAGGCTCGCGATTAATTTTTATTTTGCGCAAAATTGAAAATTTAGCTTTACAAAGCCGGTATGTGGATTAACAATAATATTCGGATTGGATAATTCTGATTCTTCATTTCAAAGAGCGGAGTGAATTGAATGGATAAAGCTAAAAAATCATTTGATTTTGTTGTTGTCGGCGCTGGCGTTACCGGCGCGTGGGTCTCTTATGAGCTCTCGAAGAGAAAATGCACTGTATGTGTTCTCGAGAAGGAGAGCGATTCGTGTGAAGGAACAAGCAAGGCCAACTCGGCCATTGTTCATGCCGGCTATGATCCCGAGCCAGGAACGCTGATGGCACGGCTTAACGTCAGGGGCAACGAAATAATAAGGGAATGTCATAAGAGAATGGCTATACCTTTCAAACAGGTAGGTTCAATTGTTGCTGCATTCGATGATGACGGCGTTAAATCCATCAATGATCTTTATGCTCGCGGAAGATTCAACGGAGTCGAAGGCTTGAGGATTCTCTCTAAAGAAGAGACACTTGCGTTGGAGAAGGGACTGGGAGACGATGTAAAGGCATCTCTTTTTGCTCCGACTGGAGGAATATGCTCCCCGTTTGAACTCACGGCAGCTCCACTTGAGATAGCAATCAAAAACGGTGTTGAGTTCAGAAAGAATACGGAACTTAAAACAGTCGAGAAGAAGGACGGACACTTTATCCTCAATGGTGATATTTCCTGCTCCGTCGTCATAAACTGTGCAGGTGTCGACTCGGGGAGGGTAGCATCTCTCTTCGGTGACGATTCTATAAAGATATATCCTCGTAAGGGTGAATACTCGCTTCTCGACAATGAAGTTGGTAGTATGATAAGCCATACAATCTTCCAGCCACCTACAAAGAAGGGTAAGGGTATACTCGTGTCTCCTACTGTCGACGGCAATATACTCGTTGGGCCTAATGCTGAAGATATTATTGACCCTTATGATACTTCCACCACAACCCCAGGCCAGACGGAAATATTCCAGGGCGCAAGGATTTCAGTTCCAGCTGTCAGCGAAAGAAACATAATTACAAGTTTTGCCGGAGTAAGAGCTGTGTCGAACAGCAAGGATTTTATCATCGGTTTCTCGTCTGTTGACGGACTCTTGAATGTTGCCGGTATATGTTCTCCCGGCCTCACAGCATCCCCTGCAATCGGAGAGTATGTCGTATCATTACTTGAAGAGAAGGGACTCGTCGGAGAAATGAAGGAGAGTTACTCCACATCGAGAGAGGTTGTACGCTTCATGGAACTCTCGAGTGATGAGAAGAAAGAAGCACTTAAAAAGAATCCTCTTTACGGCAGGGTTATATGCCGCTGCGAGAGTGTGACGGAGGGCGAAATCGTTGACGCAATTAAAAGACCCAACGGAGCCGATACGCTTGACGGTGTGAAGCGCCGTGTAAGGGCGGGAATGGGACGGTGCCAGGGTGGCTTCTGTGCGCCACGTGTTATGGAGATACTCTCCCGTGAACTCAATATACCGTTTGTTGAAGTAACAAAGTTCGGTAAGGGAAGCTATCTGACACTCGAGAAGGAGGGAGAGAAGAATGACTAAGGTTAAGTGTGTAATAATCGGAGGAGGCCCTGCAGGCCTCAGCGCTGCTCTCTCCTTATATGAAGAGGGAGTAGAAGATATTCTCATTATCGAGAGAGACTTCACTCTCGGCGGTATTCTCAATCAATGCATCCATCCCGGCTTCGGACTTGAGATTTTCAAAGAGGAGCTTACAGGCCCCGAATATGCCCAGCGCTATGTCGACAGGGTAAAGAAGACGAAAATCAAGTGCCTCGTAGACACTATGGTCACAAAGATTACTCCGGATAAAACTATCACGGCGCTTTCAAGTAGCGAAGGACTTTTAGAGATAAAGGCCGATGCGATAATTCTTGCAATGGGATGCAGGGAAAGAACAAGGGGGATGCTCCACATCTCAGGAACAAGGCCGAGCGGTATCTACACGGCAGGGACGGCACAGAGACTTGTCAATGTCGACGGCTATATGCCGGGAAAGAATGTCGTCATCCTCGGTAGTGGTGATATAGGTCTCATAATGGCAAGACGTATGACACTCGAGGGTGCGAAAGTCAAGGGTGTATATGAAGTAATGAATAAGTCAAACGGACTAAGACGAAATATAGTGCAGTGTCTCGACGACTACGATATTCCTCTTCATCTCTTCACTACCGCAACGGAAATACACGGAAAAGAAAGGGTTGAAGGCGTAACGGTGAGCAGGGTTGATGAGCACCTGAAGCCGATTAAGGGGACAGAGGAGTATGTCGAGTGCGACACAGTTCTGCTCTCCGTCGGGCTTATTCCTGAAAACGAACTTTCGCGTGGCTGCGGAATAGAGATGGACCCGAAGACGAGAGGGCCAGTGAATAAGGGAGACTTCATGACGAGCGTCGACGGCATCTTTGCTTCCGGAAACGTTCTCCGAGTATATGATTTAGCCGACAATGTCACAAAAGACAGCGTCAAGTGCGGTAAGGCGGTAGCTAGCTACCTCAAGGAGGGAAGATAAAATGGAGACTAATCTTGTTACTTGTGTAATCTGTCCGAAGGGGTGCTCAATCAGCGTCGGCTGGGTCGAAGAGAATGGCGAGAAGGTCATTAAGGAAGTAAAGGGTAACAGCTGTAAGCGCGGTCTGAGTTATGCCTCAAGTGAAGTTGTCCATCCTGTCAGGGTTCTCTCCTCGACTGTAAGAATCAAAAACAGCCACTTGAATCTTCTTCCGGTGAGAAGTGCTTCTCCTCTACCGAGGGAATTGATGTTCGAGGCAATGAAAACAATCAAGAATACAGTTGTAAACGGCCCTGTCAAAATGGGCGATATCATAATAAAGAATGTAGCGGACAGCGGAATCGACATGATTGCGTGCCGTGATGCATAATGTTTCTCCTCCTTTTTTATTCCCGGGAAACCGGGATTTTTTAACATCTTCAACAATAAGCGCTTTTTTTATAGATATAATCTGTATTATTTGTCTGATTTATTGCAAAATACTCCAGAAAGGAAAGAAAGAACATGCTAGATAAAAACAACCAATACTCGAAGATGAAATTCCACATCGATGTTGAAGTATTAAAGCACCTTTTTGACGGAACACTTGTGCGTGATGCCGATAGGATTCCGATTGATATCTGTCCCCAGGATAGAGTTCCGTCCAGGTGCTGTATATATAAGGAACGTGCCGTCGTCAGGTATCGCTTAATGGCACTCGCAGGCTATACCCTCGAGACAGATGATGACGAATACAGATCCCTATCTTCCTATATGGAAGAAGCTCTCAGAGAAGAGAAGCCAAAGCTCCCTCTTTTGACAACAATTGCAACAGGATGCTCGTCATGTCCTCAGTCGCACTATGCTGTCAGTGACGCATGCCGTGGCTGTTTTGCACGCCCCTGTGCTTCCAACTGCCCGAAGGATGCAATTGTATTTAAAAGAGGAAAAGCCGAGATCCAGATGGACAAGTGTATAAAGTGTGGTAAGTGTATGGAGCGCTGTCCATTCCATTCAATCGTCCACAACTGCGTACCTTGTGAAGACGCTTGTCCTGTCGGAGCTGTAAAGCAGAACGAGAGGGGAATAAGTGAGGTTAATCACGAGAAGTGTATCGGATGCGGTAAGTGTCTTAAGTCATGCCCCTTCGGTGCAATTGTCAAGAGAAGCGGACTTCTTCCTGTCGGAAAGATGCTCCTCAATCATGAGAAGGTTGTCGCAATAATCGCACCGGCTATAGAGGGTCAGCTCCCGGGCTCCATCGAACAGATTAAGGAAGCTATGAAGGAAGCTGGATTTACTGAGGTTGTCGAAGTTGCAGAAGGCGCAAAGATTACAGCCGAGAAAGAGGCTGCAGAACTTGAGGAAAGAGTCAAGGAAGGGAAGGGGTACCTAGCAACTTCATGCTGTCCGGCATGGTTTAATCTTGTAGATAAGCATATTCCCGCCCTCAAGGAGCACATCTCGTCAACACTTTCTCCGATGGGTTATACTTCCTACCTTTGCAAGGAAAGGTTCCCCGGCTATAAGGTTGTCTTCGTCGGCCCGTGTGTTGCAAAGCGCTATGAAGCTGCTACACGCTATGCTGATACAATCGATAGGGTAATATCATACAGCGAGTTATCAGCAATTCTCGCTGCAAAGAATATAGATGTTGCAAGTATGCCACTCAATTGGGATGAGGACGCATGTTCATCCTTCGGCGACTGCAGAGAATTTGCTGTTTCCGGCGGTGTTGCAGGATGTGTAATGAGCAGGGTTGATGACAAGAGCAAATACAAGGTTATGTCAATCAACGGCATAGACAGCAAGGTCGTAAGAACTATGAAGACCTGGCCGAAGCTCCCTCCTGAGGCTGATTTGGTTGAAATCATGTGCTGCCCCGGAGGCTGTATAGCAGGACCGGGAACAATGGTTTCCCCGCAGACAGCCATGAAAGCTCGTCAGGGCTACAGCAAGGCTCGTCAGGAAGCATTGGCGAAGAAAGACGAATAA
>CAVJEL010000044.1:0-16258 GCA_963648635.1 Ruminococcus intestinalis | reverse complement strand
TGGCGGTTATCTTCATTCTGGAAGACAACGCACTCTGCATACGGCATAACAGCCTTATGTAGCGAAAGAAGGATTGACCTGAGCTTTCCTTTCTTCTCGAGCTCGCCCAGTCCCGTAATCATTGGTACATATGGAACATGATATTTCTTAGCTACTAAGCCACCGTAGAGGTTCATCTTTATTGTATATGTGAAGATGATATCTGGCCGGGTGTTTTTGATTATCCTCTTATATGTTTCAAGGAGCTTAAACTCCTCAACGGGGTTCTTCCCCTTGCCGTTGAAATGAACGTTTACTATTTCAACAGAGTCGAAGGCCTTCTTTTTCTCCTCGTCGTCCACATCGCACGCGAGAGAGACCTTGTGACCCCTTTGAATGAAGGCGTCGATAATTTCCTTACGGAAATTGTAAGTATATGAAAGGAGGTTGGACAGAATTAAAATCTTCAAAACTACTCTACTCCTTTCATATTCTATTATACCTCTTATTCAAGGCACGAACGCAAATTATAATACATATATATTGAGTTTGTCTAAGGCCGAGAATACAAGACAGCAGATATTGCACACTTTTGTCCTCTTTTATCTGATATTCCGCCTCAAGAACTGACTATTGAAGTATATGACAAGTCAATCTTTCCCCCCTGTCGAACATCAAAATATGTTGTGCACTGATTTTCCGCCCATGAATAGTTGATAGGTAAGTAGCCGGGAATCGATAAACAAATGGCATTGATGAATATCGCATCACATCTGGATAGTTTCATAAGATTAAGTTAGCCAATTGACTAATAGAAGTAACCATCATAATATTTAAATGTGGTTAACTGATTGGCTAATAGACGAAAGATTCAAAGGGTGGTGGCCGATTACGAATAACATATTCAAACAAGAAGGTAGAACGCTACTTTGAAGACTATAGGGAAATCAACAACCCACGGGGCAAGACCCGGGGTATGAGAAGCAAAAGCATCTCGTACCCTTGTTGATTAGCCTAAGCCTTCAGATTCGGCAACGGATTCGATGGCTACGTTATGGGAGAATATATAGGTACCGACAGGTGTTGTCCTAGCCTGTCTGCTCTACGGTCCGTGTTTAAACAGTCTTGATGGGTAGAGACAGTGATGCGGATATACAAAACCTCCCGATAACATTGGCGAAGGACGACGGGGAGAGAGACCCCGATACCGCAGGAGAAGCGGGCCGTATAGGCATTTATCTCCACTTCAGCTGTCAGCGTTTGCTGATGGCTGATGTCTTTGATATTTAGTCGCTCCTCTCTCGAGGCAAGTCCTCGGAGTATCCGCGACAAGGAGAGTAGAAATGAATGAAAAAAGTCGGTAATTTATCTAACAAAACCATTTTTCTTTGGTATATACTAGCATCTAAGGAGATAAAACCATGAAAGAAAAAGAAAAGAAAGCTGTTGAAGCAGAAATCGAGAAGAAGGCATGTTGCGAAGTATCGGATAACGAAGTTGAAGGCGTCACAGGTGGAATTGCCACAAACACAGCAAAAATGTCAGTTTGTAACAATGATAAGATGTCTGTCGATTCATCAAAGATCTCTATGGCTGATAACGATAAATTATCTATGTGCTCATCAGGTAGCAGCAGGAAGAAATCTACTCTCAGCGATAAGTTATCTTTGAACTAATCAATATTGAGCATCGTCTGATAATCAACAGTAAAAAATCCCCCTGTCAGAATAACGCAGGGGGTCTTTTTATCTCACTATATTCAGATTTCTGACTTCTTTCTGATTATCCTGCCGACAAGGCCGTATTCTTTAGCCTCCTGAGCAGTAAGCCAATGGTCGCGCTCGGTATCGAGGGAAACTTCCTCGGCACTCTTACCGACTGCCTGGGCAATAACAAGGTCAAGTTTTTTTCTCAGAGCCTCGATTTTTCCCGCATATATATCCAGATCGATTGCCGTACCCTTCAACTGTGAAAGTGGCTGATGGATGAGGTACGTTGAGTTTTCAAAGGCAAGACGATGCTCTTTGTCGACGGCAAGGAAAATCAATGCCGCGGCAGATGCAACAAGGCCCATACCGACAAGTGTTACGGGTGATGAGACATATCTGATTGTATCGTAGATGGCAAAACCGCTGTCTACATCTCCGCCGGGTGAGTTGATATACACAGTAATTGGGTCGTTGCTCTCACTGTCGAGTATCAACATACGGACAGCAAAGTCATTTGCCGTATCTTTGTTTATCTCACCGCTGAGCATGACTGAGCGGGTTTTCATAAGTTTATCCAATAAAGTCGGATCTATATTCTGTTTCTTTTCTTCCATATGAGAATAATAACTGAAAAAACCCTCTTTGGGAAATGAGTGTAGAATTTTTCTTGTTTCTTAAAGATAATTAAAGCATGAAAAGTGCAACAGTATCTGTAATAGGAAGGCCCAGTAGCGGCAAATCGACCCTCGTAAACACAATATGCGAGATGAAGGTATCAATCACAAGTCCCACTCCCCAGACTACAAGAAATAAAATCAGGGGAATATACACAGACCAGAGGGGACAGCTTGTCTTTACAGATACGCCCGGCTATCACATAAGTGATAAAACCATAAATAAGAGGATGCAGGAAATTACCATTTCCTCCCTCAAAGACAGTGACCTCATACTCTACGTTCTTGACGGAAAGAGAAGTGCAAAGGAAGAGGAAGAGGTTATCGCAAGTATGATAAGGGCGTCAAAGGTAAAAACCGTAGCCGTAATCAACAAGAAAGACATCCTTACAAAGGAAAATATCGAGGATGCCGAGTTCTTTTTGAAGGAAAATCTTCCCACTGTCGAGACTTATGTAGCATCCGCACTCAATGATGACGGCATTGATGATATCCTAATCGCTCTCTTCCGCCTTGCACCCGAAGGCGAGTTGATGTATGACGAGAGCCAATACACCGACCAGGACCTGGAGTTCAGAATAAGCGAGATAATCAGGGAAAAGACGATATCGAACCTGTCAGATGAACTACCGCACGTAATCTATGTTGAAGTCTCCGACCTTGAGTACGATAAAGAGAAGAACGAGGTCTGGATAAGAGCATTCATATCTGTCGAGAGGGACGGCCAGAAAGGCTTTATAGTCGGGAAAGGCGGGAGCAATATCAAGAGAATAGGAACTGAGGCAAGAAGGGAAATAAAACAAATCTTCCCATCATCCACCGTACGCCTTGATTTACAGGTAAAGACAGCCGAGAAATGGAGGCAGAATCCGATAATCCTCGATAAGGTCTTCAAGAATAACTAACTGCATTTTATGTCATTGTCTCAGTGCAAGATGTTTTCTCGAGCCAATTGATTAAAGTTATATTAGGTTATTATTCTCAAATAGGAATATTAAATACCATGTTTATATTATAATTGCCCATAAAAAATACCCCCGGAACTTCCGAGGGTAGTTGAATGTTATTGTTTAGTAGCGCTTCAGGATAGGAAGGATTGTCTCGCTTCCGCATGCCTTCAAGAAGCCTGCAAGCTTGGGGCCTTTCTCCTTTGCAATTAAAACTGTGTAGATAACTCTGAAGAAATCTGCATTCTCGAGTCCGTTATCCTGGGCAGCTTTATATATGTAGTTGGAGAAATCCTTCTCACTTAGAGTGTCAAGGTATTCTTCAACGTAGCCGGCAAAGTCCTTGATTGCCTTTCTCTCGTTTTCGCTTGCCTCATATAACGGGTCGTTTTCACCCTGAAGAGAGAACTTGAACTCTTCGGGAGCATAATCCCTCAGCCAGTTCTTAGCGCATTCAATTCTTACCTTCAGTCTCTCCTTCTGACTTTCAGTTGCATCACTGAGCCTCGAGAGGACCTTTTCTGTGTCACCGGAGTAAATCTGGATGTAGTTGCAGAGGTGACGGAATGGAATCTGGTAGCCTGGCTCTGTCGGGATATCTTTATCGCTTACCTGACTGAGCTCATAGATTCTCTTCTCCTTCTCCTTTCTCTGTTCCTTTACAGGTAAGAGGCCGAAGTATATACGCTCGCAGTTGTCATAGTCCTCGTAAATCTTCAAGACATCGAGGTCGAATGAGATAGCGAACTCACTCTGAGGCTTTGTACCAACAAAGAGGTATCGGACAATCTCGGGAGGATAGATTGCAAGAACATCATAGAGGTCTGCAACTTCTCCGCCTGACGATGAGATTTTTCCTCCCATACCTTTGAGGCGCACAAAGTCATACCTCATCGATACCGGAGCTGTGCCACCAAAGACCTTGACGACATTCTTTGCTGTGTCATAGCTTCCGCCTTCGGTAAGGTGATCCTTTCCGCCCGGCTCGAAGTCAACTCCTTCCTTAACCCAGCGCATCGGCCAGTCAACACGCCACGGAAGCTTTGTATTAGGTGTTGTCCTTATATCTATAGTCTCGGTTTTATCGAGTTCATCGTCATGGTATGTCAAGCCGTACTCGCCGTCCCATCCTGTGACTGTTGTGTTGTCCCTGTCGGTGAATGAAGAGAATACGGAAACCGGCCACCAGTTTTCAGGAAGGGGTTCGGTTCTGTACTCGTTGAGCGCGGCTCTTATTTCATCACGATGCTCGAGAGCAACCTTTATATCTTCAGCATATTTATTTGTTCTGTACCTTTCAGCCTGATACAAAAACTCAGGAAAGACTCCCACTGTCGGAAGAATTCTCTCCACATCAACTTCATTACCCCTTGCATAGTTCTCAGCACGGTGTTTTGTGTCGGGAACAAGGGTAATCGGCTTACGTAAGTATGTAGCAAGGAGTTCAGGCTCAGGCATATTCTTAGGAACCTTTCTGAAAACATCATAGTCATCCCAGGAATAGATAAATCTTACCTTCTTTCCTCTTTCCCTGAGACAGCGCACAACAAGTTCAACTGTTATGATTTCCCTGAAGTTTCCAATGTGGACTGTGCCCGAGGGTGTAATACCGCTAGCACACGTGTAGCTCTCTTTGTCGCCCTTCTCTCTGATAATCTTATCGGCCATAATATCTGCCCAATGGGTAGATTGATTCAAATTTTCACTCATAAGACGATTATGACAAAGAGCACTTCTTTATTCAACAGAGTCCCCGCCCTCGGGGTGATAAGAGAATGCAAGCATTGTAATATCATCAAATTGCGCAGCATCCTTTACAAAACTGTCAACATCCTCTTTTATACTGCCCACAAGCTTCTCCGGCTCGAGTGTAATATTCCTGTTGAGCGCATCTTTGAGTCTATCTTCTCCATAGAGCTCATTCTTACTATCTGTTGCCTCCGTCACTCCATCAGTATAGAGGAAAAGGGTGTCGCCACTCTCAAGCTTGAGAGTAAACGGCGTATACCTACTTCCCTCTAAGCCTGCAAGGACAAAGCCGCTTCTTGTCTTAAGATATTCAAAGCCTTTTCCACCGTGTGCGATAAGTGGCGGATTATGGCCGGCATTTACACAAGTGAGGGTGCCGGAGGAAATCTCCACAATTCCCATCCATGCCGTGACAAAGAGTCCCTCATCGTTGGACTGGGAAAGAAGATTATTGACCTTCTCGAATACACCCTCGGGTGAGAGGCCGAGCTGCGCCCTGTCCTTAATAAGGGTTTTGGCAATGACCATAAAAAGGGCAGCAGGAACACCTTTACCCGAGACATCGGCAATTACAAGAGCCAGGTGATCATCGTCTACAAAGAAGAAATCATAGAAATCGCCGCCAACTTCCTTTGCCGGAGTCATTTTTGCGTAGATATCGAATTCCTTTCTCTCCGGGAATGCGGGGAAGACAGAGGGGAGAATCGAAGTCTGGATGTGTGTTGCAACTTCCAGTTCAGATACTATCTGCTGTTTCTCCTTCGTCTCCTTAACCTGGTCTATAAGAAGGGAGCGGGTACGTGTTGCGAGGGTTGAACAGACGACGGTGAGACCGAAGAGAATCATCGAGCGCGGGATTATATAGAAGATGACAACGCGCCTGATTGTCTCTTTTGTCACAACACGCTCACCAGACGATGAGAGTGCCTTCAAAAGGTTGCTGTCCCATTCTCCATGGTATGTTCCGATTATAAGGGAAACCGCCATACAGACTATCGAAAAGCAGAGTAAAAGGTATGAGAACTTCTTCTCATAATAGTGACAGCTGAGCGCAATCGGAATTGCCCAGGCAAGAATAGCATGACTCGGAAGTGCCGACGAGAGGAATGTTATACCCAGAATACAGCAGAGCATAATGTAGAACTTCAATCTCGGAGAATATTCGAGCACTTTCAATAAAAGGCTCGGAAGCACAAAGAGTATAATGCCGCTCACCCCCGCCACGGCCATGATTTTTGCCGGCACGATGAATACTCCGAGAATATTCAAGAGCCAGATTAATGCAACAACAAAAGCGAGCACAAGCATGCAGCGCGCCGAATAGTAGTTTGCTTCCTTCTCGTTCTTTCTGAATGCTTCGGTGTAATCCAAACTGTCCATATCTTCTCCTATCTTTTCTTCTTTGCGCTGGCCTTAATAATGCCTTCCATGGTGAGTCTCAATTCCTCACTGAAGTCTTTGATATCATCTGGGGTTATAATCTTCTTGAGAAGCATATTCATTATTGTGTTATGCATCATTGAGCGCGATGCATCCACAAATACGCCCTCACTCAAGCTGTCCTTATCTATACGCTTTTTGAGTGCCCAGAACTTATCAGAAGCGGAATACGGTCCGTTTAAAATCTCGATGTACTCATCATTGAGGTTCTTAATGTACCTTTCCTGCCACAGAGGAAGAAGCTTCCGATATAGATACCAGTCGTCATCGTTTAGATAATTCATTGTTTCCCGCCTCATAGCTATGATACTTTTACTTCCCTTTCATGGCAAGGCAATTAAAAAGCGCTTATCCTTGCCTTTTGGGTGCCTTGATTTTATACTTTTCATGTGAAAAGAATATCTCTTTTATTTGTTGTTTTAATTGTTGCTCTCTCTTCTCTTTTTGCAGATAGAGCCTTCTGGTCAGGCGTAGACAACGGCCTTGTAGCCTTATCAGATAAATATGTGCCGTCATCAAACATCCGCATCACATACGGTGAGAAATCGACTCAAGTAAAGGTTGTCTCCTCACTTTTCTCAACCCTTCCGGGACGTGAACTGGGACTGAGCAAATCAGCTCTTGAAACTCTTGGTATCTGGGGAATGGGCGACACAGATGTAAATGTCGAGCTTGTTAAGGGAGCAGTGATAGAAAGCGAAAAGAAAGACAATAGCGGGAGTGGATGGTATTCAATTACACTTCTTCCGATAATCAAAGGTTACGCACTCGAGAAATACGAAATATTGACAAAGAACGGCTTCAAGCCGAGGACAGAGGTAGTGGACTCACGCTACGTATTCACTATTCCCTATGTAGCTGAATATGAAAAGGAAGACACCCTCTCACTTTTGAGTAACCTCGGCTTTCTTATAAATAAAACAGAGGAGACGGAGAACCCATACCTATAGGAGGAAAATCATGCTGGACGACATAATAACGGAAAGCTCATCGCTCTTTGAAAACGGAGAAGAAGCTGTCCTCAGAGGACACGAGAACAGAATCAGACGGGCCGTGTTGAGTAACGGAAACCTAGTCTCCAATGTACGCTCAGAGACAAGAGGTGTCAGCGCCACAGTAAGAAAGAACGGCTCCTATGGCTTTGCCTCCTCCCCTGAGTATGAGAAGGAAGAAGTCGAGAAAGTCCTTAGCGAGGCAAGAAAGAATGCCTCCTTCCTTTCTATTAACGCACCGCAGAATAAAGGTGAGCTCCCCTTATACGGGAAAAAGCGCATAGAGACGGCACGGACAATCAACGACGCCACTCAGAGCGAAATAATCGCGGCAATCAAAGAAGTCGATAACTACATAAGCCTGAAATACCCCGACCTGACGGCACGTACTGTCGTCTACAAGGAAGACAGCCAGGATAAGATTATCCTATCGAACACGATGAGTAGCGGACGCTCGATTAACCCGAGGGCGTTTATCGCAATTTCCCTCAACACCGTCACAAAGGACGGAGTACCCGTAGAACTCGGTGATGTATACGGCGGAAGAGGAAGCTTCAGCAATTACTTCACCAATGTGAGGTGGCTCTTTCCAGAAATCGACAAACTTTATTTACGTCTTATGGAGAAGAAGGAAGGTGTTTATGCAGAGGCCGGAATGAAGACGGTAATACTAGGAGGAATGCTTTCCGGCATGCTTGCACATGAAGCTGTCGGACATACAGTCGAAGCAGACCTTGTGATGGGTGGAAGTGTTGCAGGTCCTAATCTTGGAAAACAAGTTGCATCGCCACTTGTCAATCTAGTTGACTTTGCACACACAGCTCTGGGGAAGACCGCCCCGCTTCCCATCCTCATCGATGACGAAGGTGTTCCGGCGGAGGATGCAATACTTATTAAGGACGGCATACTTACTGGCTACATGCATAGCCGTGAGAGTGCACTCCACTACGGCGTAAAACCGCAGGGCAATGCAAGAGCATGGTCATACAGTGACGAGCCGATAATCAGAATGCGCAACACTCTCATTCTTCCGGGCACCGATAAGCTTGAAGATATGATAAGTGCAACAGAGGACGGCTACTACCTAATAGATACGAACAACGGACAAGCAGATCTCTCTGGAGAGTTTATGTTCGGTATAACGATGGGATATGAAATCAAAAACGGAAAACTCGGGAAGGCTATTCTCGACACAACCGTATCCGGTATAGCCTTCGATATGCTGAAATCTGTCGATATGGTATCTGACTCAGTCATATGGTCCTCGAGCGGAATGTGTGGCAAAAAGCAGCCCATCCCTGTCGGCATGGGAGGCCCCCAGCTGAGGTGCCGCATCATGATAGGAGGTAGATGATGAGAAGTACCAGAGATACAGCCCAGAAAATAGAGGAAAAGCTCAAAGAAAGAGGTGTTGAAAAATACGCCTACACAGTCACTATGAGCCGTATGGAGGAGTTTACGGCAAAAAACAGCGCCTTCTCACTCTTGCGTACTACATTCAAATCTTCTCTCTCCCTCTCTGTATTCATAGACGGGAGAAAGGGGACGAAAGTATCATCAGGGCTCTCGGACGAAGAGATTACCTCGTCTATTGATGATGCGCTTTCAGCTTCCGCCTCCGCAGAAAGCGACTCCGCCTATGACATAGCACCCTCGCTTGGGACAATTGAAAACCCTAAAGGGGACGATGAGGACAACACACTCTTCTTCAGTCGCATAAACGAACTCCTGGAGGACATAAAGGTAAACTACCCTTCACTTCTTGTTATGGATACTGTCGGCGAGCACATGCACTATGACACCGTCTACCGTAACTCGAACGGCACCGATTACCACACAACTGGCGGCTTCTATGAAGTTTATATCGGCTTCTCATCCCACGATGGGGATAAAACAAGCGGGATGAACTACTCGGGATTCACTACTTCTTCTCTCGATAAGCCTTTCATCGAAATGGGAAGTATATTTGATGATTTAGTATCACAAACAAGGAGCCTCGAGACAGTATCGTGCGGAGGTAAGTTCACAGGAACTGTCATCTTCAAGCCCTCATGCCTCTCATCATTACTTTACTTCCTTTCTAAGGAGATTTCGGATTTACCGATAATGCAATCCACAAGCCCGTGGAAGGACAAAATCGGGGAGAAGGTTGCAGACGAGAGGATAACACTCACTCTTGAGTCTTCAAACCCTGATATAGTAAACGGCGAATACATAACCGACGACGGCTTCAAGACAGAGGATGTCGTGGTTATTGAAAAGGGAGTTCTCAAATCATTACTCCTTTCGCTCTATGCTGCAAATAAAACAGGGCGTAGCGTAACCAAGAACTCGAGTAGCGACATCGTAATGAATAGAGGCGATATGTCTCTCGACGAGATAATTAAGAATACAAAGCGCGGTCTCATCGTCGGTGGATTCTCCGGCGGACGACCATCCGTCAGCGGTGATTTCTCCGGAGTTGCAAAGAACAGCTTCTACATTGAGAACGGTGAGATAAAGGGAGCCGTCAACGAGACCATGATTAACGGCAATCTCTTCGACATGCTCAAGAATGTTGAGGGCATATCGAAAGAGAGAGTGAAGGACGGTTCAAGTGTACTCCCGTACCTTGCCCTCGGCGACATTGTGATATCCGGCAAATGAGAAGAGGCCCGCGGGCCTCTCTTTTAAAAGTCAAGGAAGAATGTGAAGTTTGTAGTAACACGCCCCGGCTGTGTGTATTTCTCTTTGTCGACAAGAAGGACGTTGACTTCCCAGCCGAGGTCAATGAAGTCGAAGAAACAGACTTCAAACTGTGCACCGACGGAAGCAAGGAAATTCTTTTCTTCACGATTTGTATTGAAGACTTTACCCCAGCCGTAACCACAGTCGATGAAGAGGTTTACTCTCGGTGCGATGTTGTCAACTCCTACTCCCGGCCCCGCAAGACGGATATCGAAATTGTTGACAACGCTGTATTCCGTTCCATATGTATATGTATTGAAGCCTCTGACCTTACGTCCCAGTGATACCGGTCCCTGCACAAATGACGGTACTGCACTACCCGATGTATACGATGCATTCACCCTGTCGATGAGAGTTACGCTGAAATATGATTTACCGCTGTCATTTGTAAAGTTCTTGACTGTCACGGCACCGACGGTATTCATGACAATTGAATAGTAGTCTCCGTGCCCCGACATGAAGTTGTTAAGCGACTTCGGGCCGTATTTGATGTCGATACGTGACCACACGCCGTTATTAGTGTGGATGGTATCTTCCATCATATCAAACTTGAGACTCAGGCCGAACTCAAGTCCGAGGTAATCTTTTCTGCCGTTGAGTTCAGGATAGATGGTGCCTGAATAATCCTCTGGCACGATATCATCAAGGTTACCGTGGATATTGAAGAAGGCGAATTTAGACGAGGAGTAGTATCTCTCGTAGCGTGAGGAGACACTTGCTGTCAGAGTAAATAGGTCCTTTCCTTCCACCGGACTCTGCATAAAGCCCTGGATAAAACGCAGGGAAAGTTCATTCTGCCATACGTTGAATCTGAGCGCGCTACTTTTATTCCAGACGGATGAGGAATAGTTGTTCTCCCCGCTATTTATATCGAGCCACATAAGGCGCTGTGAATATCCTTCCCCTACCAATAGACGAATATCTGTTGTGTTGCCGTCGATAAGCTGGGGCAGTTTATAGCCCGCACCTACAAGTACATATGTCGGCATGAAGCCCCCGAGGAAGTCAGGGTGCTGTCCGATGTCACTCAGGACAAAGTGCAGATTGGATGCAAAAAGCGAACATGAGAGTAAAAGGACAAGAAGAATGACAATCAGTTTTTTCATATTTTTCCTCAACATAAAGTTTAAGCCATTTCTTTTTACTTTCACAAGGTTGTTGATAATGAAAAATTAGGGAAAGAGCTAGTTGAAACGAGTCTTTATTTGTGCTAGATTACTCTAGCTATCCCCCTTTAGCTCAGTGGTTAGAGCAGAAGACTCATAATCTTTTGGTCGATGGTTCAAGTCCACCAGGGGGGACTTTTTTTATGCCCTTTTTCTGGAGAATCAGAATAACAGGAATAGAATCATACCTGGCATCAATCGCCACCTTCCGCCAAAACAATCAGTAATCGCAGAACAAACCAAACCTTAAGGACATCATTACCTCTTTCTGTACTTGATTTCTCTGTCCTCTATGAAGCTCTCAATCCTTCCTTTTCCTCTCAGGAATTCCACCGAGTTCTTCAGCTTACGGCTTATTCCCTTATACCCCATATCGTGTGCAAGTCCGGTTAGTGTCATCGGCCTCTCCAAAGATGAGAGAATCTTTTCATAATACAAAGTGTCCTTCGTAGACTTGGGGAGAGACGTGAAATATGGATGTATAGGAATTATTACGCTGATAAAATCGCGATTATCATTCGACACGAACTCAAGCTTTCCCGAGCCGTTTCTTTCAAGTGCTGCGATTGCGTTGGGAAAGCCGGTATTCCGTCCCTCAGTCAAATGAAGTTCCTTCAAGAAGTCTCCTATCCTTCTATTACGGTATACTCTTCCCCTTATGTTGTAATTCCTCACTGCCTCGTCGGAGATACTCCTGTCAAAACCCGGAGTTGAGGTAATCTCAATTAGCTCTCTTTCTATTCTTACGGTAATCGGCTCCTCTATTTGATAAGACCTATGATAAACAGCATTAGCCAGGATTTCCTCGAGAGCCTCATAGGGGTAGTTGAAAAACCTTTCGGCTTCCGCCCTGTCGGAATGTTTTATGACCGCTTCCTTGATTACGCTGTCCTTTATATATTGAAGAGCACTCCTCAGCTGGTTCTGCAGCGTTCCCGTAAATACTTTTTCAATCATATCTGTCCCCGTAGGATCCGGAATATGTACGACTTCGATTCTTGCATACTGAAAATACTTCTGGGGGTTATCTGAAAACATCAGAATTCCTACATTGAGAGGCTTCATGTTTTCCGGGCTTCCGGAAACAAGACGCATATCCTCGGCAAGTGACATGAGAGTCTTCTTCTCAGAGTCAGGATACATTCTGCTGCCGCTCTCATAGAGAAAGGATCTTATCTGGTCTTTGCTGAGGTCATCGACTACAGCCGGAAGACACTCTCTGTCGTCAAACGGGATTGAAGATGGGATATAGAAAAGTTCCTTCGTCTCAAATTCCGATGCAACTACACTCGAAGAGAACTTCCTGATAAAGAATTCCTTTATGCTTTCCTCTTTCAACACATCTTTCGGAGCCTTATACGGCCTTCCATACCCTGCTGGAACCCAGACAACAACAAGCTCTTTTTTTCTGTTATCAGAAGAATCTGAATACTCCACAGGTTCTACAACAGGTTCATAGAGTGGCTCGATAAAGTGGCAATACTCCAGAAGTTTCTTAAGAATGTTTTCAACCTCTGTAGTTCCAAGTCCCTTCAAAGGAAACTTCGGCCGGCCGTTCTCCTCATTGACTCCGATAAGTATGTAGCCTCCTCCGGTGTTGTCAATATCATTGGCAAATGCACATATAGTCCTGATAATCGCTTGAGGATTGAATCCGGCCACGTATTCTACACGCTTTGATCCAGCAGAGCCTGCATCCAGTAATTTCTGAACATTGACATAAATAGCCATATCCCCCTCCAACTTGTCCTGCAATCAGAAAATGCTTTTATCATGTGCTCGACAATATTTTCATCGAGTACTCGACAAAAGTCTGTCGAGTCTGTCGAGTCTGTCGAGTCTGTCGAGTCACTACCTCATCCACTTTCCATCGTTGTCACTTCCAAAGAAAGTTCCACTAAAAAAATCTTAAGTCCAGCAATCCGAATACTTTCATTTCTCATATCTTCCATTGCTTTACACATTTCACTCACGCCCTTCGGGTCTTCTTCTTTCAAATATCTTATTATTGAAGCTAGCAATCCCAAACTCATATCTTCTAAAAAAGCGACACAAAGTCCTGTTCTCTATCAGCTGTTTATTTTCCAGTAACCTCTTTTGTTTGTACCAACACGTTCAATAATTTTCTTTTCACGTAGTGACTTTAAATATTTCAAAACAGATTTTCTGCTCACACCCAATCTTTCTACTAATTCGGCCGTTGTAAAACCCGGATCTTCATTAAGCAATTCTAATGTCCTCTTTTCCTGATCGGTCACCCCATCGGTCACCCCATCGGTCACCCCATCGGTCACCCCATCGGTCACCCCTTTAGTAACCCTAACAACCCGATCAGATGGAGCAGTAAATTTTATCATTATGTCGCCAGGATTGATTGTGTATTCTGGGATTGGAACACCATCTGTCTCACAGGCATCACGGATTTTTTCAATTCCTCGCCCCCAGCTTTCAATAAATCCGGCATAATAGAAAACATTAGCAATATTGGGATTATATGGCACTGAGGCATGTTTACCCAATAAATTATCTAAAGTCCAATTTTCTGGCAAACATCCAACATTAGCAATATATAATTTATCCTCATATACACTGACTTGAATCGGCACACCCGATTGATATCGTTTGTGGCAAATCGCATTTATCAAGGCTTCCCTTAGAGCTAGCTCTGGAACAAAATATCTTTCAATCCTCTGTGCACCTTCATAGGTAATCTTTGCACGCATGTATTTCAAATAGATTAGCTCTATAGCCTTATCAACCTGTTCCAGGATAGAGCCGCGGATTTCGTCTTGATACAAAAGGTCTGCATCGGTTTCAAAGTATCCAATTTTAATATATGCGCCAACCTGATACTTTTCTGGATCCTTACTAAACAATAGCATAGCAGCGTTAGTTAAATAGTCCCCATTTATCAAATGAAGCTTTTCTAAAAGAACATCCTTCGTTTCTTCTAATAGGCTTGACTCCAAGCGCCCTTTCTTTTTAGCTAGGCTCTTGAAATTTTCGATTGCTCCATCGTATACATCATTTGTCGTAAATGCCGGAAGCGACAGGTTATCCCAGGACACTCCTCGTTTTCTTAACAGGAAGGCTTCCAGTGCCGGGCCTGTTAATATCTGTTTCGTACTTCCGCTACGATAATGATAGACGCCTCTACAGGAAATACCAATTGGATATGCTGGCACATCAATTTCGATGTAATCTTTATTGCCGTCTGTCAAACGATTAACATCGACAATAATACCCATTGCATCTCTAACTTTATTGGGTATATCTTCAAGAAGCTTTTTTGAATTTTCAACACCGACTACATTTCCGTCATCATCGCAACCTATATAAATTTTTCCACCCTGCGCATTGGCAAAGCCACATATCCATTTCAGATATTCATCTCTCCAAGATTCTTTCCATTCAATATTTTGTTGTTCAGGCATAATTCATCTACCTCCAATTTCCTTAGTGTTATTTTGTGTATTTTCAGTTAACTCAATCACATCTGTGATTTCACATTGAAGTGCATCACAAATCTTTTCCAATGTATCCATATTAATTCCTTTATTTTTCCCCATGTTCGCTATCATATTAGTGGTTAGTCCAGCCGCAACACGAAGATCCTCTTTTCTCATATTTCTATCCAGAAGGGTATGCCACAATGGCTTATAGCTTATATGTCTCACAGTCTCATTCTCCCATCGTATAAACGTTATTAAAATAGACAACTTCCAAGTGCTTTTCCATTATACATTTTTTCTTGCTTTTTTGCTATATAATCTTGATTTATAAATAAACAAGAAAAAAAACCCAGTCCGCAGACCTGGCCTCCATTTGTTACTTCCTCTTTATCCTTACCTTCCATCGACATATACATCAATTGCAGTACCGAACTCAATTTGACAAAACTGTACGAGAAAGATCTACTAAAAGGCGGAAGTATATATCGCCATAAGCCTAAAAAAAGTCCATCAACTGGCAAATAGAGTTCTCACTTTAGGTTTTATTAACTCGTTGATTCATCACCACTGGAGACTATCTATCTTCTTTCTTTTTCATGGTGGTACTCAATGCGCAACGATGGTGTTCACTTTAGTCAAATACTCATGCCGATTAAAAGCTACACATTTTCCATTCTCACTTCGGCTACCCCTCTGATTTTACCGAACTCAACGGTCCATATTCTGTGCCACCCACATCAACCCCACAGTTTAGGACAACCAAGAGACAAATTCACCGAACTTAAGCCAATAGTTTTTCTCATTTTCAATTCGGGACCGCACTTGAACTGTGGATTTATTTATGATATGACACTATTTTAGTGGCCCGTCCATCTAAGGAGATGATATGTTTTTTACTGAGCTTGTTGATATTCCCGATATACCTGGAAAGATAGTTTTTAGAAAGAAATATAAGTCTGTTTATGTCCACTATGAGGTGGGCAGAGAGTACAAGAAGGACAAACAGTACACAATTCCGAAGAGAGTAATAATCGGTAAGAAAAAGGAAGGTGAAGAGAATAAGATGTATCCAAACGAGAACTATTCAAAATACTTCTCCTTCACCTCGCTTCAAGCTGTACACTCCAGAGCTCAATTTGAGGAAGATCCAAAGGGAATGAGTGAAATGTGTAAAACAATGGAAGATATGAGAAATGAAAGTATCCGGATTGGCGAAATTAAGATTTTAGCCGGGCTTATGAAAGATAATATCCTTTCCGTTGAAGATGCGGCAAAACGAGCGAATATGACTGTTGACGCTTTTGTTGCAGCAATGAGTAGTGTTACTCCGTCTCCGATGGATTAAAGGCGGAGATAACAACGTTTGTTGAGCCAGATAATACTTGTCGGTGGCGACTGCTTTATTCTGCCTTATTCTCGTTTT
>CAVJEL010000043.1:0-16380 GCA_963648635.1 Ruminococcus intestinalis | reverse complement strand
CATGATGGAGAAACTTACAATCCCTCACTTGCCAAGTAAGCCGTAAAAAGGGGGTGAGAGTGAAATTTGACGCTTTATGCTACTTCCCTTCTTACAGTTTTTAGGTTATCCTTCTGTCAATGCGGTGTTAGCACAGTGGTAGTGCACCGGCTTCCCAAGCCGAGTACGAGGGTCCGATTCCCTTACGCCGCTTCTTTTTTGTTATTTCCTCAATAATTGACGAATTATCCAACTTTTCTTATTATTTTGAGTAATTACAACGCACAGCTAAAAAGTGCAAAGGAAGATTTAATCTTAATGGACGACGGCCATAGTAGCCACTACTCACAACAATTAGCAGATTCGGATGAGGTTCCTCCTCTCGCCAATGAAAGAACAAGGAGGGCGAAATGACAGTCCAGTCAACACTCATACTCCAGGTTCTTCTTATTCTAGTAAACGCAATATTTGCCGGTACTGAGATTGCAGTAATATCACTCAATCCCATTCAGCTCAAGAAAGAGGCTGAGGAAGGCGACAAGACATCGGCAAAACTATTAAAGATGGTTGAAAACCAGTCAAGTTTTCTCTCAACCATCCAGATCAGCATAACACTAGCAGGATTCTTAGGTGCTGCATTCTCGGCAGATGTGCTTTCCGAGCATCTTGTTGCATGGCTGCAGAAAATCGGATGCCCGGGATCGGTATCTCTTTTAAACTCCATCGCTGTCATAATAATCACAATTATAATATCTTTCTTCACTCTCATATTCGGTGAACTTGTGCCAAAGAGAATAGCACAGCAGCGCTCCGAGGGATGGTCGAGAAAAGTCGCAGGGCTCGTAAGTGCACTGAGTATTATATTTAGGCCCTTTGTAAGACTGTTGTCATTCTGCACAAACATTGTCCTCAAGATTTTAAGACTGAAGACGGACGGCAACGACGAGGAAGTCACCGAGGAAGATATACGTCTTATGGTTGATGCTTCGGGAGAGTCGGGCTCAATCGAGGAAGACGAGAAGGAATGGATACAGAATGTATTCGAGTTCAACGATACCCCGGTTGATGAGATTATGACGAGAGACGCCGATGCGCTCTGGATACAGGAAGATGCCACAGACGAGGAGATATTGAAAGATATCGAAGACTCGGGCTTCTCACGTTTTCCTGTTTACGGCGAAGACCATGATGATATCAAGGGAATTCTTATTGCCAGGGAATTTCTTATCAACCTTAACAGCAAGGATAAAAAACCTATAAAGGAGCTACTTCGTTCGCCTTACCTTGTTCCGGACTCAATCCATGCAGATAAGCTTTTTGCAGATATGCAGGCTAACAAGGTGCACCTCGCAATCGTTATTGATGAATACGGTTCATCTGCCGGAATAATCACAATGGAAGACCTCATCGAAGAAATTGTCGGAAACATCTATGACGAGTTCGATAACGAGGAAGAGGCCGAGATAGTAAAGATATCGGAAAACAAGTGGTCCGTCAGCGGAGACACATTAATTGAAGATATCAACAAGGAAACAGAAGTTGGGCTTCCGGAAAGCGAAGATTACGATACTGTCGGTGGCTATGTCATGTCGAACCTTTCGACAATCCCTGAGGACGGCAAAGAGTTTGAAATCAAGACAGACTCCTTCGTCCTCCATGTGCTCAAAGTCGAGGACAGGCGTATTGTCAGGGTAATGATTGAGAAGCTCGAAAAGGAAGAAGAGGAAGAGAAGAAAGAGTCTTCCCTCCCACTCCTGAATCGAGTAGCAAAAGCAAACGAGAACGAATAACAAACAATGGTCGTTTTGTCAGCTGTCGGTACTACGATGGCTGATTTTTTTTTCGTCCCTTATTCAACTAGCTGGAGGACAAGGCCCCTGATGAGTGTCCTTATTATTTTTTCGTCAAAGTCCTCATCGTCAAGAAGAAACAAGGAAAGGATGGCCTTATATGCCTTCTTGAATCTCTCGATATCCTCTCCGTTATCGATGGAGAAATAGGAAAAGAGGGATTTATATGTGCTGTCGATTTTCCCCACGAGCGCATTGTATTTCTCCTCACTCACCTTCCTCTTTATAAGAGTAGCATTCTCGCTGTCGAGAAGACGGAATATACCTTCCTTATAAAAGAGGTCTGCTATTTTATAAAAGACTTCACTGAGTGACGTCACAATATGATTCTCGTCGAGCTCCTTCAGCATCTCGAGGTATCTGTCCTCAAGGGAGGATATAAACTCTTCAAGAAGCGTAAGAAACAATTCCTCCTTCGAGTCAAAAAAGAGATAGAAGGTCCCCTTTGCTATGTGTGCCGTACTTACTATCTCGTCGACCGTCGTCTTTCTCACACCGTAGAGCCTAAGACACTTTGAAGCAGATGAGAGCAAATCCTGCTCTATATGTTTTCTCTCGGTGGATGTAAATATCTTAGGCATTGTGACTAAATCCTATTTTTTAGTCATTTTAAATTAGAGAAACGAAGAAAACAACAGTTGAAAGAGAGAAAATAACTAATAATTTATTTGTTTTAACTTGAAAGCAGGTGGAGAATATTAGAGTAACCAAAACAAAAAGGAGAAACAAATGGCTGCAGTAAGTCTAAAAAACATCTGTAAGATTTACGATGGCGGCGTTAAGGCAGTAGATAACGTCAACATCGAAATCGAAGACAAAGAGTTTGTTGTTCTTGTCGGCCCCTCCGGTTGTGGTAAGAGTACAACACTGAGAATGGTTGCCGGACTCGAGGACATTTCATCCGGAACTCTCACAATCGACGGTAAGGTCATGAACGACGTACCTCCAAAAGACAGAGACATCGCAATGGTTTTCCAGAACTATGCTCTCTATCCTCACATGACAGTTTATGACAACATGGCATTCGGTCTTAAGATCAGAAAGCTCCCGAAGGAAGAGATTGACCAGAGAGTCAGAGAGGCTGCAAAGCTCCTCGACATCGAAGCACTCCTCGAGAGAAAGCCAAAGGCACTATCAGGTGGTCAGAGACAGCGTGTTGCTGTCGGAAGAGCTATCGTACGTAATCCTAAGGTCTTCCTCTTCGACGAGCCTCTCTCTAACCTCGACGCTAAGCTCAGGGTTCAGATGAGAGCAGAAATCAGCAACCTCCACAACAGACTTCAGGCTACTATGATTTATGTCACACATGACCAGGTTGAAGCTCTCACAATGGCTGACAAGATTGTCGTCATGAAGCTTGGTGTAATCCAGCAGATCGGCGGCCCGATGGAACTCTACAACGAGCCAGACAACAAGTTTGTTGCAGGATTCATCGGATCTCCACCCATGAACTTCATCACAGTCGATGTACAGAAGAGCGGCGACAAGACATACCTCAAGAGCGCATCATTCACACTCGATGTAACTGATGAGCAGGCTAAGTTCCTCATGCCGTATGTCGGAAAGAAAGTCACATTCGGTATTAGACCGGAAGATGTGGAGTTCTCACACGTTGTTCAGGAAGGTAAGACAATCAACGGTAACGTAAGCGTCGTCGAGCCTCTCGGAAGCGAAACACAGGTCTATGTCACAACCGACAATGCAAACATTGTCGGAAAGATTGACCCGTCGGTTATCCCGACAGTTGGAGAGCCGGTATCGTTATTGGTGAATATGGCTAAGGCTAGATTCTTCGATGTCGATACTGAACTCAGAATCAGATAATCACATTTGTTAAATGCGGAGGCCGGGAAGCTTTTGTAACCCGGCCTTTTTTATTAGAATACTGCCATGAAAAGAAAAATCGTCACCATTTTACTTTTGGCTTTACTTGTTTTTGCGCTGCCGGCATATACTCCGCTAGATAAGAATAACGTCAACTCTTTCGATAGAGTTTTCATGAAGGAATACAACTCATCTCTCGACACAGCATCAACTGTCCTCGATATAACCCTCTTCGCAACCCCGCTAATCACAGCATTCTCGGGGGAGAAGAGGCTCGGAACAACTGCAGTTATGTACGCAGAGTCCTTTCTCCTCGGCTGGGGAGCAAAAGAACTTCTAAAGTATGCAATTAACAGAGAGCGCCCATACCTCTACTATGACAATCCTCCTGAGAGCAAGAAGGACGACTGGTCAAAGTCCTTTCCCTCCGGTCACACAACAATGGCCTTTTTAACGGCATCATTTGTATCATACACATTCTCTAAATATAATCCGGAAAGCAATTGGAGAGTACCGGCATCTATCGGAGTCTTCGGCCTGGCTACCCTTGAGGCAGCATTCCGCATTATGAGCGGGAGCCACTTCATGACAGATGTCATTGCCGGCGCAGCACTGGGCACCCTCATAGGTTTTGCCGTCCCATATTTCCATACACTTGGTAAGAATGTGGAGGTATCGGGAACGCCGTTCTCACTTGTTTTCAATATAGGATTTTGAGTCTCTGCCCGAACTCTTCTCCACAATAAGGCGGCAGAATCTATGTTCTAAACAGGGATACCTGTTTTCAAAATAGTATTGAGAAAGCCACTCTTATTATCAGTACTTTTAAGAAGAACAGGTTCGATGTCGATTCCTTCACCTCGCGTCAGCTTCCATAGTAGTGCAAGTGTTCCCAGATAATCATCCGGAAGCTCATCAACTACTACCGCTATGTCTATATCGCTATCCTTTCCGGCCGTTCCACGAGCATAGGAGCCATAGAGATAAATACCTTTGGCAGGGAGAACTTTCCTGACAGAAGAAGCATACTCTCCTGCTATCCTCAACACTTCTTTCTGATCCATTTGCATAATTCCTCTGTTTTACTCAACAATTCCTGGCAATATTTAGGCGTAAGCGAATTAAGCAGTCTTTCCTTCTCCTCAGGATAGCGCGTCCCTACGTTCAAAGGACTGAGAATATCCAGGAAATTCAACTGTTCCTCTTCCATTTCAGATGAAATACCGCAAAGGTTAGCTAATCGCATTAGCTTATGAATGTAGGGTAATTCTTCATTCGGCTTACGCGTAACAAAACAACCTTTCAAAGCCTTTTCAACAGCTTGATGACACATGAACCCAACATAGAGTAACCGCTTTGTTTCCAACGTACCCTCGGGCCGTCTCTAGATCATACTCTACCCCTTCAAACCAGTATTCGGACTTATCAAAACTACTCATTGCGCCTCACATATTTTCTTCTACAGTATACCACAAGGTCAAAGAAATGAAAGAGCCTGTTTTAAATACCGTCTTATTCAACTCGGACACTACATAACAGCGAGAATATATGAGGCCGAATAGTTGACTGTTTTTAAGTTTCTCTTATGATTACATATTGGTGATAGAGATATCATCCGTGTGGCGGCACGTAAAAGCTGAACTGAACCTGGGTCAGGATAATTCCTAGGGCGAAAGATATTCGACAGGATATCGAGCCTGGCACCTTGGAGGAAGGTGTAGTCCACGTGACCCACTTAATGTTTCCATGACAATAAGGTATTCGACAGGATACTGAGGCTGACAGCCAGCAGAAAACACGCAATTTTGAAATAAGTGGGTGTTCAAAGAAGGTCACCCCTTTTTTAAGGGAAACCAAAATTCCAAACAAATTCAAATAAATGTGGTTATTTTTAATCTTAGGTATTGCATATCCCCCCCATTTGTGAAAAATAAAGCATGCATGCTTTGGTGGGTGCAGTTTGCACCTCATGTGTCCGGGTTTCCGGCATTATTTTTTGGGGGAAAAGATTTCTTTTCCAAAGGGTTATGCCAAATGATTGAACTTAGGCATTTACGTAAGGAGTTTGATGACTGCTGTCCACTCGAAGACATCAACGTTACCATCAATAGTGGTGATGTAATAGCAGTTATCGGACCCAGCGGCACTGGTAAAAGTACACTCTTAAGATGTATCAACATGCTTGAAGAGCCAACCAGCGGTCAGATTATCGTCGACGGTCTCGATATCACAGAGCCCGGCTGCGACCTCAATGAAGTGAGAAAGAAGATGGGGATGGTTTTCCAGTCATTCAACCTCTTTCTTCATCAGACAGTTATCGAGAATATCATGAATCCTCAGATTACTCTTCTCAACCGTGGTCGTCAGGAAGCATACGACAAGGCTATGGAGCTTTTGACGGGAGTAGGACTTGCAACAAAGGTATTCTCCTACCCCGATGAACTCTCTGGCGGTCAGAGACAGCGTGTTGCAATTGCACGTGCCCTTGCAATGGACCCGGAAATCATCCTCTTCGATGAGCCGACATCAGCACTCGACCCGTCAATGATCGGGGAAGTCCAGTCAGTAATAAAGCTCCTTGCAAAGTCGGGACACACAATGATGATTGTCACCCATGAGATGGATTTTGCTCGAAAAATATCAAATAGGATATTTTTCATGGATGAAGGCGGTATCTACGAAGAAGGAACTCCGAAGGAAATCTTCGACCATCCGAAGAAAGAGAAGACAAGGCGCTTTATCCAGAGACTGACTACCCTTGCTTACAGGATTACATCCACAGACTTTGACTTAGAGGCTATGAACGAGGAGCTTATGAACTACGGTGAGAAGCTTCTCATTGAGTCAGAAAGACTAAGTAAGCTCAGCCTCGCAATCGAAGAAATATGTATCAACAATATTGCAGACTACGAGGAGAATCCGGACATCATCGCAACTGTCGAGTACTCCGAAAAGAGCGACACACTCTCGCTCTTCATCCGCTACAAAGGGGAGCCGGCAGAGGCAACAAAGAGCGACAACGAGCTCTTCTTATCTATTCTTGCAGATAAAACAACAACGCTGAAGGAATATCAGGTGGAAGACGAAAACGGCTATGTCAACCGCATAGACCTTACATTTGGCTGGGTGGAGGAGTAACAATGAAAGCATTAACAAAAATTTTTATTATCCTCCTCTTACTTATCCTTCCGGTTTCTCTATTTGCTGCAAAGTACCCGAAAGATACGCCAATTGAGGACTTAGATGGCAAAAACATCGCAGTACAGACTGCAGTTTTATATGAAGAGCTTATAGAGGATAAGGTTCCTCATACGACATTCCAGTACTACACAATGCCGAATGATATGATCTACGCCCTCACAAGTGGAAAGGTCGATGCATACCTTATTGAAGGGGTAAGCTACGGCATCCAGAAGGCAAACCATCCTGAGCTCGAAACACTTGACGAAGTTGCAGGCTACATCAACGCAACATGTATTATCGGAAACAATGATAAGCAGGATAGGCTCCTCAGGGAACTCAATGAATTCATTGCGACATGTAAAGAAGACGGCACAAGCGATAGGCTCTACTCCTATTGGATTGACAACTTCGACCCTGAGACTAGTTCCTTCGCCCCCATCACCTTTACAGGTGAAAACGGCAGCATAAGCATCGCCGTTGAAGGTGGGTACGAGCCTTTCTCGTTTATCAGCAACGGCACTCTTTCCGGCTACGATGTCGAGTTCATATCACTTTTCTGTGCTGCCTACGGCTACACCCCAGTCTTCTATGAGGTGCCGTTTGAATCAATCGCCCCTGGAGTCGAGACAGGTAAGTACGACATAGGAATGAATATAGTTGTAAGCGAAGAGCGTAACGAGACGGGAACACTCTCGGATGTATACTATTCAACGCCTATCAACCTTGTTGTGATTGGAGAAAATAACAACACAGTAGCCTTCTTCGATAAGCTTCTTTCGAGCTTCAATAAGACCTTCATCAGAGAAAACAGATGGAAACTCTTTTTACAAGGTGCTGGAGTAACGGTTTTGATTACCCTCTGCTCAATTGTTCTCGGAACACTACTCGGATTCTGCATCTATCTAACTTGTAGGCACGGCAATGTTGTAGCAAATGCAATCAATAACTTCTACAACTGGCTTATAGAGGGAATGCCGACTGTACTCCTTTTGATGATACTCTACTATATAATATTCGGTTCATCGCGCCTGAGCGGCATGTGGGTAAGTGTTGTGGGCTTCACGCTCATCTTCTCCTGTTCGATGTACGATATGCTCTGTGTCGGATGTAAGGCAGTACCGGAAGGACAGCTTGAGGCTGCAAAGGCCCTCGGGTACACCGACAGCCAGTCTTTCTTCAAGATACTTCTTCCCCAGGCAGCAAAGCACTTCCTGCCGATATATCGCAATGACATAGTAACTCTTATCAAAGAGTCCAGTGTCGTTGGCTATATCGCAGTTCTTGATTTGACGAAGATATCTGACCTCGTGAGAAGCCGCACCTATGAGGCATTCTTCCCCTTGATTGCAACAGCAATAATCTACTTCATCATTGCCGCAATAATGACAAGGTGCGTCAAGAGAATTGAGTTTAAGATTGACCCCAAGAAACGAAGTGAAGAGAAGATACTGAAAGGTATCAAACAATGGGATTAGAAACAGATATGCCCCTGAGCAGAAACCTCAGGGGCATTATTTATAAACTGCCTCCATCTTTCAGAAGAAAGTAGATAGAAGGATAAAAAAACTTAGTAGCTTACTCTCCCTTCTTCTCATTGCCTTTTTCTGAGGAAGCAGCACACTTTTCGCACTCTTCGTCCTCATCATCCTGAACATTGGTATCGAGCTTGGAACTAACATCTACAATCTTATTCTTGATTACTTCAGCAATCTTCTTTCTAAACTCTACTCTTTCTTTATCATTGAACATAATTGTCTCTCCTTCGATGTCCTTTGTTGGTAATATAGTACACCAAGTCTATTCTATACGACCATCATTTTTTTCTTCATTCCGTTATTTTTTATGAGTCGTTCCCGTTGTCCTTTGAATCCATCCCTTTCTCCAGGCTATAGCACAGAGACACTCCTGCCGACAAGTAGATTCCAGGAAAAAAAAGACACACCAATTTGATACTGCCCAGAGTTGAAGGCCTTTTTGATATAGCGTTATACTACAACTACAGGAAGATAAGAAAAAAGTATTTCCGTTCACATATTTAAAAGGAGAAACGATGCCCCAGTTCAAGTCACTTAAAGATACATTAACCCTTAATAACGGTGTGGAGATTCCCGTTATCGGATTCGGCACATGGCAGTCGCCCTCGGGAGAGGTGGCATATAACGCAGTAATGGCTGCACTCGAGAGTGGGTACGTCCATGTAGATACTGCAACAGCATACGGCAACGAAGAGAGTGTCGGGAAGGCTATAAATGACTATATGAGAAAAAGCGGGACAAAGAGAGAGAATCTCTTTATAACAACAAAACTCCAGAACCCAGACCACGGCTATGAGAGGACAAAGAAGGCAATCGATAACTCCCTCTCGCTCCTCGGCCTCGATTATATCGACCTCTATCTCATCCACTGGCCCAACCCGATTGCTTTCAGAAATAACTGGGAGGAGATGGACAAGGAAAGCTGGAGAGCTATGGAGGAGGCATATAGAGAGGGTAAGATCCGCGCGCTCGGACTCTCGAACTTCCATTCCCGACATATCGATGTAATACTTGAGGATGCCTCGGTTAAACCAAGTGTTAACCAAATTAAGTTCTGTCCGGGAATCAACCAGAAGGAGGTTGCCACCTACTCGAGTGAAAAGGGAATGCTGTTGGAAGCATATTCCCCAATGGGAACAGGAGCCGTTCTCTCCAATCCCGATATGATTTCACTCAGCCAGAAGTACAATAAAAGCGTTGCCAAACTCTGCATACGATACTCCCTTCAGAGTGGCTACATACCGCTTCCGAAGAGCATCACGCCCTCGCGCATCAAGGACAACACACTTGTCTTCGACTTCGAACTTACAGAAGACGATATGAAGAAGATTGAAAGCATAGTCCCTGAAGGATTAACAGCAGCAAGAAACCCTGACGTGACGCCATTCTAATTGGCAGTGAATATCAGCATGCATTTATAATGTTTGGCGAAGATACTCCACAAAATTCTCTTTGTTCTCAAGAGCAGTTGTTGTCGGCCTACCTAGATTTTCTCTTGCACCGATTGAACACTTTACTTCAATGAATGAAAGCTCATTTCTTGCCTTTGCTTCTTCAAGAGCCATATCCAAATCAGCAAAACTATCAACACTTACAGCATTAGGATAACCACATGCTTTAGCTATCCCCACAAGGTCAATGCTTCCCGCTACTGTCGGCATACCACCAACTGTTTCGTGAGATGCGTTGTTTATAACAATATGAACCATATTCTTCGTCTTATTAGCACCTATTACCGCCATAGCTCCCATATGCATGAGAACTGCTCCGTCACCATCTATGCACCAGACTTTTCTTTCAGCTTTGTTTAATGCAACTCCCAGTGCAATTGATGAGCTGTGTCCCATTGAGCCGACTGTCAGAAAATCGTATTTATGACTTTGTCCGTTTCTCTCTCTTATCTCAAAGAGTTCACGGCTGGCTTTACCTGTTGTACTTATAACGGGGTCTTCACCACTCACCTTCACAATGTGCTCGATTATCTCTTCCCTCTTCATTGTGTTGGAGTTCTTGTATTCAACACTTGGAGCATCAGTTAAAGCTCCTTTCTTTATAACAAAAGCAACCTGCTTACCAGAAGAAAGAACCTTCTTGAAGTTCTCCATAGCCATTCTTACTTCATCATCTGTTGTTTCTTTACTGATGACGAAGTAGGAGATCTCCATATCGGAAAGTAGACGAAGTGTTACTTCTCCTTGATATATATGCTGTGGCTCATCATGTACTCCGGGCTCTCCTCTCCAACCGATTATGAAGATCATAGGAATGGCATATACTTTATCATTCAAAAGAGATGCCACTGGATTTATGATATTGCCTTCTCCGCTGTTCTGCATATAGACAACGGGGACTTTCCCTGTTGAGAGATGATAGCCCGCAGCAAGGGCTGTGCAGTTTCCTTCGTTTGCGGCAATGATATGGTTCTTCGGGTCAATACCATATGTTGCCATAAGGTAATTACAGAGCGCTTTCAATTGGCTGTCGGGGACACCTGTATAGAAATCAGCTCCTATTATCTTTACTAAAGTTTCTACTTTCATCGCAATGTCCTCAAATTTCATCAATAAGCGTGATTATATCTTTTATCGGGAGAAGTCTGTCGTCAACTTCCTTTGCCCTGTGATATTTAAGAATATCCTGGGCAGTCTTCTGCATTGCAGGGAATGCGGAACGAGTAAGCTGATTGGCGTATATTACAATATTCACGCCGTGCTGAGATAACTCCTCTTCTGTAATTGTATTGAAGGAAGAGGGAACAACGACTATCGGAGTCTCCTTATCTTCATCTCTGAATCTGTCGCAGAACTCCAAAATCTCAGAGGGGTCTTTCTTACGCGAATGAATCATTATGCCGTCAGCACCTGCCTTTACAAAGGCCCTCGCTCTCTCGAGTGCATCTTCCATTCCCTTTTCAAGGATGAGGCTCTCGATTCTTGCTATAATCATGAAGTCATCGGTAAGCTGTGCTTTCTTCCCGGCAGTAATTTTAGCGGAGAATTCTTCAATCGTTGCCTGAGTCTGCTCGACTTCAGTGCCGAAGAGGCTGTTCTTCTTGAGGCCTTTCTTATCTTCTATGATGACCGCACTGACCCCCATACGCTCGAGAGACCTCACAGTGTAAACAAAGTGCTCGGCCAGTCCTCCTGTGTCACCGTCGAAGATGATGGGCTTTGTCGTAACTTCCATGATGTCGTCAATCGTGCGAAAGCGGGAGGTCATATCAACAAGTTCTATATCGGGTTTCCCCTTGGCTGTGCTGTCACAGAGGGATGAGACCCACATTGCGTCAAATTGATCGAGCCTCCCATCATGGTCAACAACGGTTTTCTCAACAATCAGCCCCGTCAGGCCGCTGTGAGCTTCCATAGCTTTTACTATCGGCGTCATCTTAATAAGCTGTCTCAGCCTCTTTCGTCTGTACTCGGGCATTGCGAGTTTTTCCCTCAGCTGAAGGTCAATCTTTCTCACCTTCTCGTTGTATGTGTAGGGAATATCGACAAGTTCACCGCCATAAGAGAAGAGCAGTTTTTCAACATGTTCTCTGATTGCCTTCTCCGGCCCTTCTTTCCAGTTGTCACCGTGAAGAACATAGTCGGGCTGAATGAGCGTGATAACATCGTCATACATCATATCGTTCTGGATGACAACTTCCTCAACACCGTCAATACTACGATAGAGTTTCACCCTCTCATCCTGACTTATTGTCGGGAACTTGTTGTATCTTATAAGCGCCTCATCGGAAAGACATCCGACTATTACCTTTCCTCTCTTATGTGCTTCTTCAATTATATTAAGGTGTCCGTCATGGATGACATCTGTACAGAAACAGGTATATACAGTCTTCATCACTTATCTCCTTTGTAAACAACAGGAATCTTTACTCCGCAATTCTCGAGAGCTTCTTTGAACACAACAAAGAAATCCTTTATATCGTTTTCATCAATTGCACCGAGCGCGCAGAGACGAAATGTATTGGTTGTACTTATCTTCCCTGGATATATCGTAAAGCCATGCTCATAGCAGTAATCATGAACCTTCTCAAAGCTCCAATTACTGTCGTCCGGATAAATGGCAGAGGAAACAAGCCCCGCTCTCCACTCAGGTTTGATAACCTGCCTAAAGCCGAGTTCATCGAGACCTTTGTTGATGGCATTGAAAACTCTTGTGTGTCTCGCCCATTTAGCTTCCTCACCCTCTTTCCAATACTCCTTGAGTGCCTCGAGGGTGGCATATATAGTCTGCACGGGAGGTGTGAAGTGCATTTCGCCGGTACGTTCAAAGTAGTCGTATTGCATATAAAGGTTGCAATAGTAGGAACGCTTTGGATAATCTTTCGACTTCTCGATGATGCTTCTGTTGCCGACAATGAAACTCAGGCCTGTAAACGCCATCAAGCCCTTCTGTGCACTGGCCATACAGAAATCGATGTTATCCTTCTCTATATCTATCGGCCTCATTGCATAAGTCGAGGTCGTATCAACAGTAAAGACAGCACCATACTTATGTGCCAGCTCTCCGATTTCTCTTATGGGATTGAGTATTCCCGTCCCCGTCTCGTTATGTGTTGTGTGGACAAGTGCTATGTCAGGATTAGCTTTGAGCGTCTCTTCAATCTTATCCAAGTCAGGTCTCTCGTCAACGGGAAACTTGAGGTCTATGTAATCCAGTCCGTAGTACTGACATATCTCCACGGCCCTTGTGCTGTATGCACCGTTGTTTACAACAAGAACTTTCTTTCTCTCTGGTAGGAGGCTGTTCAAACATACATCAATGTTGAGTGTACCGCTGCCGCAGAAGAGAACACTTGTGTACTTATCCAGGTCGCCGTGGACAATTTTCACAAGGTCCTCTCTCAAGCCTTTCATCAAAGAAGCGAACTCTTTCTCCCTCGGACATATATCAGGGACAACCTGTGCATACTTGACAGTATCTGTTGTTGTAGACGGACCGGGATTCAGAAGTATGTTTCTCTTTATCATTCCATTCTTCATGTTCATTTTTTTACAACTCCCATTAACTTTTGAACTGCTATTCTTAGCCTAAGGCTGAATTTCCCCGATAAAAAGCCCCGCGTTCTTAATCACAGGACTTATTACTCTCTATTGAACACCATCAAAGAACTTCCGCTGCTTGAAATAAAAGACAGCTCCGATGGCGCTCCATGCAATGAGCATGAGGTAACTCTGGAAGCAGAAGTGAACACCCTCAAGCCCCGGAATGGGAATGAGCTGAAGTACCATGAAGATGAAAGAGAAAACAACACCCAGCGTTGCCATCACTTTCAAGAATGTACTACCGTCATTATCCCTTTTTAGCGTCACAAGTGTTGATGCAGACGTAAAGAAGTATCCGATGGATGCCCCGATAGCTGACATATCGACAAACCAGCCAAGAGCCTCACGCCCTAGTATTGGACCCGAGAGGGAGATAATCATACAGAAAATCATGGCATTCTTCGGGGTGCCGTATTTCTTGTCAACGTGTCCGAACCACCCGGGAAGGTACCCTTCCCTGCTCATTGAATACATGAGCCTCGATGACGCAAGATAGAAGCCCATAATGCCACTGAGAACCGCACAGCTTACCCCGACTCCGACAAGGACCTTTCCGAATGTTCCGAGGAGCTCTGTTGCCGCAACAAGGACAACCCATTCTCCATTCATTACTCTCTCCGGCCAATTTTCAAGTGCGACAGCTGCAACTGTATTATTGCTTACATAGACAAAGCATCCGAATGCAATAGCGATGAACATGATGAAAGAGACTTTCTTGAATGAGAAGTTGAACTCTTCCGCTGCCTGCGGAATTGTATCAAAGCCTACAAAAGCCCAGGGAGCTATAGCAAAGGTCGCAAGGATAGCAGAAACTACTCCTTTCACTCCTGTGTGGGCGTATTGAGCAACATCTACTGCTCCTGCGGCCATTGCGGCGCTCTTATCAAATCCCCAGATCGGCTCCATATTAATAGTTTGAGCCTTCGGGCTGATCAATGCACCGAGAAAAAGAGAAAAAACACAGGTCACAAGAAGAACCGAGAGCACAGTCTGAACAAATGCAGCTTTGTGTACTCCTATTATGTTAAGGTATCCGAATAGAAGGAGAATAGCTGTTGCGAGGAGCATTTCCCCGAGGTATATATCAAAGCCGGCAACTGAATAATGAAATCCCCACTTTAATATATCCCTATCCCCGTCGAGGCCGTCAACAATGAGTGCAATAGCCGTGGAATTCATCGGGACATTCGTGAGGTATGCAGCAACAAGAAACCAGCCACAGAGGAATGCCATAGTCTTACCGAAACAGTTCTTTGTAAATGTGAACTCGCCTCCCGCCTGAGGATACTTCGGCACCATATATGCATAGCTGAATGCAATTATAACCATGACAAGTGCACCGAATACCATTGCGATGGCAGTTCCTGCAACTCCTGAGTTCGGGAGGAATTTCTTCCCCGGGTTTATAAAACTACCCCATCCGATAACGCACCCGAATGCAATTGCCCAGACGTGCATGGGATTAAGCTGCCTCTTGAGAGCTCCTTCATCAGCATTATTCATCTCTTTACCCTTACACGTCATATGTCTTATCGATGGCTTTGAGTTCATTGAATGTGTCAATTTCGACGATATCTTCATCCTTACATGGAGAAACTTCCACTCTGTAATGTTCCTTTCTGTATTTTAAAGGAACCTGCTCCCAGTAGCGTTCCTTCCCGCCGGGGGATGCATAAACATCCGCAATATCCTGACTGAGCTTATGACCATCGGCCTCATTCCAGTAGGATATACCTACCATCTGCCATATATCGTCGCCTTCCCCTCCGACCATCTCTTCGGTAATAATGCCGTCCTTTACTTTAAAGCACCAGTCATCACTGCGGTCTTTCTTTATTGCAAGGAAGTCCGATGTGTAATGATACTTCTTAATGATCTTCGGATTCGAAATCAGAAGGTCTGCTTCAAAGACATATGCATTTGATAGGAGATATCGCGCAACAAGCGAGGAGGAAATGTTGTTTGCTTCGTTATATACCGGGTTCTCGAGGAACTTAATCATCGGGTACTTGTACAGTAGCTGGTCGAATATTTCGGCCAGGTATCCCCTGACAACATAGATTTCATCAATCCCCGCCTCAAGGCATGCATCAATAAGCCTATCTATGATTCTGACGCCATGAACGCGAACAAGAGGTTTAGGCGTATTGAATGTAATGGGAACCAATCTTGAGCCGAATCCTGCTGCGATGAAGATTGCTCTCTTTACTCTGTACGGTTCAAGAGCCGTAAGCCCCTGCGTTGTAATCGAGCCGTCTTTAACAAGGCCCTCTTCCGAGAGCTCTTTCATAGTCTTATTGATTGTACCGAGAGAGTAGCCGGTAATGCTTTCCAGTTCGCGCTGTGTAAGTGCTGTATGTTCAGTTAATGCTGAAAGAATATCAAATTGTTTTCTTGTCATCTGTTCTCAATCCTTAATTTGTTCTATTCTGCCATAATTAACAAATATATTGAACAGCACAACTTTAATTTTTGCAGAAATTTAATATCTTTTTGTTCAAATTCTGACTTGTAAGGCTAATTACCAACTCTACATGCATTGATAAGCTGGAAGAAATAATCAGGTGGCAGCACACCACACGACTCTGAAGGATTCCACCTTTACTCCTTAATACGCTTCAAGAACCGTTGAATCCTGCATTTTCCAAACGAGAGAACATCCCGACTACGAAATAAAGGAGGTTAATCACTTTTTCACTGCACCGGCGAGAGCTCCCTCTTTCTCAATAAGCCAGTCAACAGTGAGCTTTGCGCTCTCTCCGCCGTGAGAGAGACACATCGCCTTCACTTCTTCCCTGCTCTTATTGAGGGCCTCGCTCTTCATAGCAGAGGTTAATACTTCTTTTATATTATCAAAGTCCTTCTCCTCAAGCTTTATTCCAAGTTTCGGTAAAACTCTCAGTGACCACATATCTTCGTCCAGCCAGTCGGCATCGTATACAATCGGGTCGAAGG
>CAVJEL010000042.1:0-16712 GCA_963648635.1 Ruminococcus intestinalis | reverse complement strand
ATCAACGCATTCTTCGCTTACACAGTATGTCTCGGCATGGGCTACAGCTGGCAGTTCGCTCTCACAACAGTATTCGTAGAAGGTATCATCTTCATCCTTCTCACACTCTGCAACCTCAGAGAAGCAATCGTCAACAGTATTCCTGAGAACCTCAAGAAGGCAATCGGAGCAGCTATCGGTCTCTTTGTTGCATTCATCGGTCTCCAGAACGCAGGCATCGTAGTCGTCGACCAGAGCACAGTCTGTGCACTCAACCCGGCTTGGATTACATCCCCCGCTTGTATTCTTACAGTCATCGGCCTCGTAATCACAGGTATCCTTGTTGCAAGAAACGTCAAGGGCGCTCTCCTTATCGGTATCCTCGTAACAACAGTCATCGGTATCCCATTCGGAGTTACAAAGTACGCAGGTGGCTCTTATCTCCCGACAGCTCCATATTTCTTCAATTTCGAGTTCGGCACAATCTTCCAGAACGGAAAGACAGTCTTCGACTTCATCATCGTCATGTTCACATTCCTCTTTGTCGATATGTTCGATACAGTCGGAACACTCGTAGGATGCGCTGGTAAGTCAGGTATGGTCCGTGAAGACGGAACAATTCCTAATTGTAAGGAAGCTCTCCTTGCAGACGCTATCGGAACAACAGCTGGTGCTATCTTCGGTACATCTACAATCACAACATTCGTAGAAAGCGCATCAGGTATTGCAGAAGGCGGAAGGACAGGTCTCACATCTTTGACAGTCGCTATCCTCTTCCTCCTCTCTCTCTTCCTCGAGCCACTCTTCGGATCTATCCCAAGTGCAGCAACAGCTCCGGCTCTCATCATCGTTGGTGTCATGATGATTACTCCTGTCAAGACAATCGACTTCGAAGACTTCACAGAAGGCATGCCGTCATTTATGTGTATCCTCATGATGGTTGTTACATACTCCATCAGTAACGGTATCATGTTCGGCGTTCTCTTCTATGTCATCCTCAAGGCATTCACAGGAAAGGCAAAAGAAATCAATGCTCCGACATGGATTCTCTTCGCTCTCTTCATTGCTAAGATTGTCGTCAACACAATCTAAAGGAAAAGAAGCACTAAGCCGCAGGTTTAACGCCTGCGGTTTTTTTTTCACTAAAACTATACAATATTTGTGCACTCTGTGTTTTTCGCAACAAAAAGCAACAAAAATTCTAGCTTTTTGGAGAATCGGTATTATCATAAGAATACACAAAAGGAGAAAGAAAAATGAACAAATTGACAGCAAAGGACCTTATCAATGCGTCGATGGGACGAGAGAATTGTGACCTCGTCATCAGAAATGCAAAGGTTGTTGATGTTTGTGGTTCTACCGTTTATAAGGCTGATGTCTATGTAAAGGACGGTTACATCGTAGGTTTTGACCAGGGCAGGAAGGCAGATAAGGAAATTGATGCAGGAGGAAGGTACCTTGTACCGGGCTTTATCGACAGCCACTGCCACATTGAAAGCTCCCACCTCTCGCCGAGCGAGTTTTCCAATGCCATTCTTCCATGCGGCACTACAACAGTTATCGCCGACCCGCACGAGATAGCAAACGTTGCAGGCCTCAACGCAATGGAATATATGCTTTCTTCTGCAAAGGATGCCGTACTCGACATCTACTATATGTTCCCATCCTGCGTTCCGTGCACATTCTTCGAGCACTCCGGAGCTATCCTCAACGCAAAGGAAATCGAACAGCTTATCGACAACGATAGAATTCTGGGACTGGGCGAGATGATGAACTACGTAGGAGTAGTAGGAGCAGACGAAACGATCCTCGATAAGCTTGAAACATGCTACTCACGTAAGAAGATTATTGACGGCCACATTCCGTCAATCCAGGGTCAGGGCCTGGACGCATACCTCTCTGCTGGAATTCAGACAGACCATGAGTGCGAGACACCTGAAGAGCTACAGGAAAAGGTAAGAAAGGGAATGTATGTACTCCTGAGGCAGGGAACAGTATGCCGCAATGTCATCCAGCTTCTTCCCGGCGTAACAGATACCAATTACCGCCGCTGTCTCTTCTGCACGGATGACAGACAGCCGCAGTCGATTACAAGAGAAGGCCATATAAACTACGGCGTAAACCTTGCTATCAGCCACGGTCTCGATCCGTTGAAGGCAATTGCATGTGCAACTATCAACGCATCCGAGTGCTACCGTCTCTATGACAGGGGAATGATTGCCCCCGGTAAGAGAGCAGACTTCTTCCTCACCGACACAATTGAAGAGATAAAGCCAGTGAAGGTATTCGTTAAGGGCGAAGAAGTTGCCGAGAACGGAAAGATAATAAAGAGAAGCCCACATGTCGAACCATTCGGCGTCAAAGGCTCCGTCAAGGTCAAAGACCTCTCACTCAAGACATTCTCGCTTCCCTTAAAGAGCGACAAAGTAAGAGTCATCGACATACTCCCCGGAGGAGTTGTTACCGGTAAGGGGGAGGCTGTAGTCAAGAGAGATGAAAACGGCGAATGGGTACATGACCCGAACGAAGACATTCTCAAAGTCACAGTAATCGAGCGCCATAACGGCACTGGATACCACGCTTCTGCACTTATCAGAGGATACGGAATAAAGCACGGTGCCATTGCAGATACAATTGCACATGACTCCCACAACATAATCGTTGTCGGTGACAATGACTCCGATATGCTCAAGGCTGTAGAGCAACTTATCAAGATGGGAGGCGGAATCACAGTATTCAAGGACGGTAAGGAACTCGCGTCCCACCCGCTTGAAATCGGTGGTCTTATGACAGACCTACCTGTTGACGAAGTTGTGAAGTGCCTTGACGAGCTACATGATGCAGTCGAGCACAACATGGAAGGCATGAACCCGGAAATAGACCCATTCATGACACTGTGCTTCATGGCGCTCCCAGTAATCCCGTCATATAAGGTTACGGACTGCGGCCTCTTTGATGTTACAGAGTTTAAGTTCGTAGACGTTTCACTTTAGCGAGCGCTGCCCCGACTATATATATGGCCGGGGCATTTTCTTCGTCAGAGTTCACTTATAAGGGAGGAGACGATAATCAAGACCGCCCCGATGAGACCGGACAGCGATAGCGACTCCCCCAGCACCAGGAATGAGAGAATCAGCGCAAAGACAGGATCAATGTAGCTGACGACAGCTATTGTATGTGCACTCAGCTTATCCATGGCCCCGAAATATAGCGAATAGGCAAAGCCGGTGTGGAATATGCCGACAACAAGGAGCATCAAAATAGAAAGAGGCGTGAATGTGATAGCTGTGATATCTTCCCTTAGGAGAATATATGGAACTATGACAATCGAGGCCGAGAAAAGCTCGAGCATCGTCTTATACTTTGCGTCCATACCGGTGTTTCTTTTATTAAGGATTATGACAGTGGCATAAAGCGTTGCGGCGGAAAGGCCGTATAAAATGCCCTTGAAATCCCCCGAGGAGAGAGAAGTACCACCGGTTATGCCGGAAACAAGTACCATTCCCAGAATAGAGCACAATGCGCATATAAACCTTTTGGGAGTGAGTCTTTCGCCGAGGAAAACGGGAGAGAGCAGAATCACAATCGTTGGCTCCATATAATATGAGAGGGTCGCTATCTGGACTGTTGTGTAGTTATAGCTCTCGAAAAGAAGAATCCAGTTGCCCCCGATTACCGCGCCGGTAACCATCGTCATGATTATACCCTTTCGGGTTGCATTTACATTTTTCTTCTTCTGTATTTTCAGAAGGACAAGGAGAAAGAGGCCCCCTAATAACCCGCGACTCAATGCAAGAATTCCGGAAGGAAGGGGAATGTAGCGCCGAAATATTCCGATGGTGCCGAAAACCAGCATGGAGAAAACAGCGTCAAAGTAACTTCTCTTCATTTAATCCTCCATCAAGTAAATAAAAGCCCTCCCGGATAGAGAGAGCGAGAACGAAAGAGACGAAGTTATTCCTCGTCTCTCATAAACTCCGCACCGGTTTCCTTTAAGAGGCCGGCTATCTCATGGGCAACCCACTCTGCGCCTTCAGGCCTGAGGTGAGTGTCATCCTCTTTTCCCTCGGGGAAGTTTTCATATATGCCGGAGGGGAAATGCATGTAGTACTTACGGCTATCCTCCTCACCGAGAATGGCTAAATCCATCATAAGAGGGATTGTGATATCTAAAAGAGGAATTTTAAGCTGATGAGCCGCAAGTTTCATTGCAGCACAATAGTCCTTATGGGTATCTACAGGTCTCGGACCCTCAAACTTATGGCGGGGAACGGGGGTAATGAAATAGACTTTACATCCCTTTGCGATGAATGAGGATGCTATATATTTCAAATCAGCAACAAAGCTCGTAAAAGCATCGGTTCCCCTCTCGTCGGTTTTCTCGTCATTGTGACCGTACTCGACAATGACAGAGTCACCTTCCTCCGCTTCAAAGAGAGCAGCACTTATAATGCCTTCCTTAAGGGCAGAGCGTGTTGAGCGTCCGTTCTTTGCAAAGTTGAGAAGGCTCCAGTCATTTTTAATATAAGGAAAGAACTTCTCCCCCCAGCCTGTTTCAGGCCTGGCCGAGCGTTCTTTGATTGCACAAGTTGAATCACCAAGTAAAAACAGTTTTTTCATGAGCGTAGTCTAACAAAAAAAGAGGTAGTTTTCACTACCCCACATCCTTCCGTTTATAGGATTATTATCTCTGAACTCTTCCCGAGCCGTCACCCTTGCAGAGAGCTTCAACTTCACTGAGTCTAGAAAGGTTGAAGTCACCGTTGATGGTGTGCTTGAGACAGGAAGCTGCAACAGCAAAGTTGATTGCATACTCCTCATTCTCATAGTGGCTGAGGCCGTAGATGATTCCTGCTGCAAAGCTGTCACCACCGCCAACACGGTCTACGATATCTGTAATCTCGTAGTGGCGTGAAAGATAGAAACCTGTCTTTCCTGAGAGTGCTGCACTCCATCCGTTGTGGTCTGCGCTCTTGCTTTCTCTGAGTGTGATTGCAACGTACTTTACATTCGGGAACTCTTTCTTAACCTTAGCTGCAAGTTCCTTGTAGACATCTGTATCGAGCTTACCGCTTGTAACATCGCTAGCTGCTTCAATTCCCAGACACTTCTGGATATCTTCCTCGTTTGCGATGACACAATCAGCATACTTGACGAGCTCTCTCATGACTTCTGGAGCACTCTTACCCCACTTCCAGAGCTTCTTGCGGTAGTTGAGGTCGATAGAAACTGTTGCTCCAGCCTCTTTTGCCTTCTTCATTGCAACAAGTGCACAATCTGCTGCTTCCTTACTTACTGCAGGTGTGATTCCTGTTGTGTGGAACCATGTTGCACCCTTCATTATCTCGTCCCAGTTGAAATCTTCCGGCTTAGCCTTAGCAATTGCACTTTCAGCTCTATCATATACAACAAGGCTTGGTCTCTGTACTGCACCTGTTTCGAGGTAGTAGATACCGAGTCTGCCGTCCTTGACCATGTTGATGGAAGATGTGTCAACACCGTACTTCATAACTTCACGCTTACAAGCTTCACCAACTGCGTTGTCTGGAAGAGCTGAAACGAACTTGGCATTCTCACCAAGAATTGAAAGTGAGACGGCAACGTTGGCTTCACCGCCACCGAATGTTGCTTCAAGAACAGGGCTCTGGAAGAGTCTTTCATGCTCTGGGCTTCTCAAGCGGAGCATAATTTCACCAAATGTTACGTATTTCTTATCTGACATAATGGTCTCCCTTTTTATTTTTTGTCAATTTTCTTGCCATGTTTTTTAATAGTCAACAACATGTCTGAATTGTACGTTATTAAGTCGTTTTAATTGATACTATAATAATAGTGGAGGAAACAATATGAAAGAGTCTGAATTGTTTGAATTTTTCCATGCACTGGGAATCGTCCCGGTTGTAAAGATTGACGATGCCGAAAAAGCAGAGAAGCTCGCAGGCGCTATGTGCCGCGGTGGCATCAACTGCGCTGAGGTGACATTCCGCACCGATGCTGCAGAAGAAGCAATAAGAAGAATGGTCAAGGCTTATCCGGAAATGGTAGTAGGCGCTGGAACAGTCCTTAACCCTGAAACAGCTGAAAGAGCTGTCAAGGCAGGTGCTGCATTCATCGTATCTCCCGGCCTCGATGAAGAGACAGTCAAGTGGTGTCTCAAGCATGATGTTCCGGTAACCCCGGGCGTATGTACAGCTAGTGAAGTACAGAAGGGCGTCAACCTCGGCCTCAAAGTTTTGAAGTTCTTCCCAGCAGAGTCTTCAGGCGGCGTCAAGATGCTCAAGGACCTCGGTGGCCCATTTACACAGGTGAAGTTTATGACAACTGGCGGAATTAACCCAGATAACCTTGCTGATTATGCAAAGGCTTCTAACGTTCTTGCTGTCGGCGGTTCATGGATGGTCAAGGCTGACCTCATCAACAACGACAAGTGGGATGAAATCGAGGCACTCTGCCGTGATGCTGTCACAAAGATGCAGGGCTTCGAGCTTGCACACTTCGGCATCAATGCTAACGGACAGGAAGATGCAGTCAAGATGGCTGATAAGTTCTCCAAGTTCGGTATGGTTACAAGTGAAACAAGTAAGGGCTTCTTCATGGATAAGTCAATTGAAATCATGGCTAACGGCGGTCCTGGTGTTCACGGCCACATCGGCTACAAGGTCAACAACATCGCACGCACAATGGCTTATGTTAAGAAGCTCGGATACACAATCGACGAGAAGAGCTTTACTTATGATGCAAAGGGTAAAGTCAAGTTCTTCTACATCAACGAGCCTATCGGGGGCTTCAACGTTCATTTCGTTGCTAAATAGCCTTTCAAGACCCGGGAACATCAACCCGGGCCTTTTTACTGCCCTAATCCTACTTTTGTTATAATAATAACATTATATATTTATTTTTAACATATTGACTATTTTTTAACAGTTTACTATATTCTCCACAACCTACTTGTTATTCGTTTAAGGGAGAATGGAAAAATGAAAAGACTACTTACTCTTTTTGTATTATTACTTACTCTTTCACTTGTCTTTGCAGGCGGAAGCCAGGAGACAACAGACAAGAGCAACACGCTTCGTGTCGCAATGGAATGCGGCTATGCTCCGTACAACTGGACACAGACAACATCAGATAACGGCGCCGTACAGATTTCGGGAAGCAAGGACTATGCTTACGGCTACGATGTCATGATGGCTAAATATATTGCATCCGCGCTCGGAAAGGAACTCGAGATTGTAAAGCTCGACTGGGAGTCACTTATTCCGGCACTCCTTTCTGGTACTGTTGATTGTGTAATCGCAGGTCAGTCAATTACTCAAGAGAGACTCGAGATGGTCGATTTCACAAATCCTTACTACTATGCATCAATTGTTTGTCTTGTTGATCAGGGAAGTTCTTATGCTTCAGCTAAGGGAATCAGCGACCTCAAGGGTGCCAGCTGCACAAGTCAGCAGAATACAGTTTGGTACGATGTATGTCTCCCACAGATTCCGGACGCAAAGATTCTCCCGGCTCAGGAAAGCGCACCGGCAATGCTTGTCGCACTCTCATCTGGAAGAGTTGACCTTATCTGCACAGATATGCCGACAGCACAGGCTGCCCTTGTTGCATACCCGTCATTCAAGCTTCTCGACTTCTCATCAAGCGACGACAACTTTGTTGTTAGCCAGGAAGAGATTAATATCGGAATATCGGTATCGAAGAGCAATCCTGAATTAACAGCCCAGATTAACGAAGTACTCTCAACTCTCACAGTTGATGATTACAACAGGATGATGGATGAGGCAATCTCGGTTCAGCCGCTCTCATTATAATAAGGATAGATAATGACTATTTCACAGATGAATTTCTTCCAGAGGATGATTTACATCCTCCAGAGATACTCTCTTTCGCTGCTCTCCGGAGCAGCTACAACTATGGTTATAGCCATAGTTTGTACACTCCTCGGGTGTGTAATTGGATTTGCAGTAGGACTTGTACAGACCACAGAGCCCGGAAAGAACGCGGGTGTGGCAAAAAAAGTGCTGCTCAAAATCGTAAAGTGGATTCTCAATGCCTATGTCGAAATCTTCAGAGGCACCCCGATGATGCTTCAGGCTGCGTTCATCTACTACGGAACAGCACAGCTCTTTAATATAAACCTCGGAATGTGGAGTGCGGCAATCCTAATTGTCTCCATCAATACCGGTGCTTATATGGCGGAAACTGTAAGAGGCGGAATCCTCAGTGTCGACAAGGGGCAGACGGAAGGCGCAAAGGCAATCGGGATGAACCATACCCAGACAATGCTCTATGTTGTTCTTCCCCAGGCTTTGAGAAATGTCATGCCACAGATTGGCAACAACCTCATCATCAACATCAAGGATACGTGTGTCCTTTCAATCATCGGAACTGTGGAGCTCTTCTTCACTTTCAAGAGCATATCGGGCGCACTCTATACCTACTTCGAGGCTGCAACGGTGACGATGATTATCTACTTCATCCTGACATTCCTTTCTTCCAGAATTCTCAGAAAGCTTGAGAACAGGATGGACGGACCGGCAAACTTCGACCTCGCGACAACAGATACCCTCGCCTTCACAAGCGGACTTACTCGCTATGATGCAGAGACAGGAGGCACACATTGAGCACACTTCTTGAAGTAAAACACCTTGTAAAGACATTCGGAACAAACGAGGTTCTTAAAGATATAGACTTCTCTGTTGAGAAAGGCGACTGCGTAAGTATAATCGGCTCATCAGGCAGTGGAAAGTCAACACTCTTGAGATGTATCAACATGCTCGAGGACGCTACAGCCGGCGAGATTTTATATCATGGAAAGAATGTCCTTGATAGAGAGATTGACGAAAACGAATACCGCACTAAGGTCGGTATGGTTTTCCAGTCCTTCAACCTCTTCAATAACCACAATGTCCTCGACAATTGTACAATAGGCCAAGTTAAGGTTCTTAAAAGGAACAAAGAGGAAGCGAAGGAGATTGCTCTGAAGTACCTATCGAAGGTAGGAATGAGCGGATACATAAATGCTAAGCCCCATCAGCTCTCAGGAGGACAGAAGCAGCGTGTTGCAATTGCCCGCGCGCTCTCGATGAGCCCCGAAATCCTTCTCTTCGACGAGCCGACATCAGCCCTTGACCCGGAGATGGTCGGAGAAGTACTGGATGTAATGAAGAAGCTTGCAGAGAGCGGCATGACAATGCTTGTCGTCACCCACGAGATGGGTTTTGCCAGGGATGTGTCAAATCGTGTTCTCTTCATGGCGGACGGAAAAATCGAAGAGGAAGGACCACCGGATAAGGTATTCCTCCATCCTGAAAACGAAAGAACAAAGGAATTCTTGAAAAGATTCCTCAAGGAGAAGACCGGCGAATAACCGGCCTTTTCTTTTTGTTAATCGATTCGTAATCGATTCATAATCGATTCAAAATATGAATCGATAATTACACATACAAAAGCACTATCATACTTTAACTCACATTCAATTCTTTATAAACTAAGAATATACTTCTCAAATTAAAAATAAACAAATTATAAATAATCGATTCTTAATCGATTAAAAAACTTGAATCGATTAAATCAATCTGATTTAATATATGCAAAAAGGAAGACATATATGATATTCAAGGAAAGTGAGAGTATAGAATTAAAAGCAATCGTGGTGGACGACATAAAGAAAGAGATTATTGCTTTTGCAAACACAAATGGAGGGACATTATATGTTGGAGTACAGGATGACGGCACTGTAACCGGAGTCGACAATCCTGATGCTGTCTCATTACAAATCAGTAACATGGTAAGAGATTCCATAAAACCTGATATAACAATGTTTGTACATTATCAAACTATTGAAGAAGATGGCAAAGAGGTTATACGGGTTGATATTCAGCGTGGAACAGATCGGCCTTACTACCTAATTAAAAAGGGCATGCGTCCAGAGGGAGTATATGTCAGGCAGGGTTATTCCTCAGTTCCTGCCTCTGATGCAGCAATCAGACAGATGATTAAAGATACCGACGGTGACCGGTTTGAAGAAATGCGTGCCCTTGATCAGAACCTTACATTTGAAGATACAACAAAGGAATTCAAAAAACGCAATGTTGCATTCGGTCCCGAGCAGATGAGGACGCTAAAGCTCGTTGACAGGGACAACCTATACAGCAATCTAGGACTGCTTCTTTCCGATCAATGCACTCACACTATAAAAGTGGCTGTTTTCCAGGGGACAGATCAGACGATATTCAGAGACCGCAAAGAATTCACCGGCTCTCTCATAAGGCAGATGAATGACGTATATAATTTTCTGGATTTCTGTAACAGTACTTATGCAACGTTTGATAATCTAGTGAGAATCGACACAAGAGATTATCCGGAAACCGCACTCAGGGAAGCCTTGTTGAACTTGCTTGTACATAGAGATTACTCATTCAGTGCAAGTGCACTTATAAGCATATATAGTGACAGGATTGAATTTGTTTCCGTCGGCGGATTGGTAGGCGGGATTGAGAAGGAAGATATCATGCTGGGAATTTCCGTATGCCGAAACCAGAATCTTGCGAACGTATTTTATCATCTTCATTTAATTGAAGCATATGGCACCGGAATAATAAAAATCATGAAGGAGTATGAAACGATAGACTATAAGCCTGTAATTGAGATTACAAAGAATGCTTTCAAAATAATTCTGCCGAATGTCAACGAATGCTCTCCTCAGCATTCAACTCCCACACTGAAATCAAAAGCACAGAGCCAATTAAGTGACGAGGACAAAAAAGTGCTCGAATACACCAAGATAAACGGTTCTGTAACAAGAGCAGAGATAATCAATTCTCTCGGCGTGACGATATCTGAAGCAGCAAAAATCCTGAAGAGGCTGACAGAATGTAATCTCTTAAGCCGTAACGGAAAGGGAAGAAGCACGAACTACACGCTTCAAGAATAAGAAAAGGTGCCGCTTAAGCTCATGGCTTCGGCAGCACCCTTTGAGAAAGAATTAATCTCACTCTTCAATAAATGCGCTTGGAGCAGCAGCTATTCCCTTCTTCCATTCAATAGCATTGACAAGGAAGAATGTAACGGTTCCGACTGCACAGCCGAATACGACAGGAAGAATTCCAAGATAGAAATCACCACCCGAGAGTATCTGCCAGAAGACAACACCGATTGTTCCCGTGATGATGGAAATCTGCCCGGAGTGCTTTGTTGCCCTCGGCACAACCATTCCCAGTCCATATGCTGCAAACGGTCCTGCACAGCGGATAGCAAATGCAAATGTGTTCATCGTTACGATGTTTATTCCGAGAAGCGAGATAAGCATTGCAACAGCACAGCATATGACGTTGCACCATCTGACAACTCTTACTTCCTTCATGCCGTCAAGTTCTTTTGAAGCATACGGCTTATAAAGGTCGTTGATAATCATAGTCGACATACAAAGAAGGTTCGAGTCGGCAGAGCTCATCGTTGCAGAGATGATTGCAGCAGAAACAAGTCCTGTGATGAATGTCGGAGCATAGGCCTCAGTTACCGCCATCATTGCCTGACCGGATGCAGGGTTACCGAGAGCATCCTTTACTGAAAGTGCTGCGAGTCCCATGAGCGTCGGGAAGAATGACATTGCAGCCATCAATACAGCGCTGAGTAAGCTTGCCCTGACTGCTGTCTTCTCGTCCTTAGCAGACTCGAAACGGCTGATCATTTCAGGACCCGAAAGGAACGTACAGAAATAGTTGAAGATGTAGCCGATGATTACAACCCAGCCTATCTTTGTGATATCGAGCTGTTCGGCAGGAAGCTTGGAAGCAATTGTGCTCCAGCCGCCGCATCCCTTGATAACAAATGGTGTTGCTACAGCAAGACCCACAAGGATGATGATAAACTGCACAAGGTCAGATACCTGGTCTGCTATCATACCGCCGAAGGTTGTATAGAGGATGATTACAGCTCCCGCAATAATCATACAGATCCTCGTGTCGATTCCCGTCAATACAGATACAACAGACCCCGAAGCTGCAACCTGGCTCGATGTGAGACAAAAGAGAGCAAGAACGTTGAGTACTGCCGAGAAGCCAGCACTGAAACGACCGAATCTTCTTCCGATGACTTCAGGAATGGTGACAGCCATTGTCTTTCTGATCTTCGGTGCAAAATATGCAAGAGGAATCATTGCAATGGATGCTGCGAGGACGTACCATACGGCACTCATACCCCATGTGGTGTATGCCTTTCCCGCAAGTCCTGTTGTACTACCGCCGCCGATGTTATTGGCACTGAGGGAGAATGCAATCATAAAAAGGCCCATTCGTCTTCCCGCGAGCATATAGTCATCAGCGTCTTTGATCTTCAGCTTACCTACAACAAACCCAATCACGAGCATCCCCAGGAGGTAAGCAACCACGATAATGAGTGCGTCAATATTAACTGTCATCATTATCCTCCTTTAATTAGTCTTTCTTTAATTCTTTATGAGAAAATCAAAAATGGCAACAAGAAAAGGAAAGAGATATGACTTTGACAGAAACTAAAGAATCGAGACCAAAGTTACGGCATTCTTCAAGGCAATAAGAAGTAGCGAAAGTGCAAAGATTGTGTTGAGAAGTTTTCTGTGCTCTTTATACACATTCTTGAGCCCTTCTCCAGCAACTCCCCAGATAAGTCCTGTTAAAAAGCACGTCAATGGAATAAGAAGAGAGACGAGAAGTCCTTTCCACATTCCGTACCCAACTGTGTATGTAGATATTGCAGTGACACAAAGCATAAGGACCTTCACATTGACAATCTGGAGTAGAAATCCCCTTTTGAAGGAGCCGTCACTCTCCCTTTCGTCCTCTTGGATATCACCCTTTCTGTAAATCTTGTACGAAAGGTAGAGGATATATACAACACTCAAAGCCTGGAGAACGACATTGATGGACGAAAGGAAAGACGAGAGAAGTCTTATTATGAAGTATGCAATAAGCGTTATAACCGTTATACCCGTAAGCATCCCATAGTTGAGGACAATACCCCTCTTTATCCCCTTCTCCGAGGCATTCTGGAGGCTGAGAATTGTGTTCGGGCCGGGAGTTCCCGACACAGTTATGAGATAAATCATGAGGTTGAGTATATTCACGACTACATTGTATATATAGCCGTCACCGGCAACAAGGGACACAACCATAACATCCGCAACTTTAATGTTGCTAACCCATTTCCTCTTCAATTATCCTTTTCCTATGTCAGAAAAATATAAACACTACTACGTATCGCAGTCCCTCGTAAAAAACTGGTCGAAAGACGGGAAACATGTAGCATGGTTCGACCCTGTTGAAGAGAAGAGTATCCCAGACGGTGAAATAGAAGGATACTTCCATTCAAATCTCATCGACACATCGAAGGCTATGGAAGATAAACTAAGGAGAATCGACAAATACTTTAACAGAATTATACAAGTTTTCCTTGATGGGGACGTTGACTGCCTGAAATCGAAAGATCTTATGTCGCCCAGGGAAATCCTGATGTTCCAGATGTTCCAATCTCCCCAGGCCATCTTCTCGGAAGATAAAATGATTTCGATGATTAAATCATCTCTGGGCATATCACATAAACACACTGCACTGAAAAAGGTGGAGGAAGAGGCAAGAACAGAGGATGTAAAAAAAGCTCTTTCCGATATGATGATGTTCGGCGTCGATCTCCTCGGCATGGAAGCTGTAATCATTGACGCGCCAGAGGACAGCTCCTTCCTCCTCGGCTCATTTCCTTTCGTGCTTCTTAATCCGTACTTTGCTTCTGCTGAGCCCGAAAAAGTCCCGGCTTTTCCTGCTTTTGAATACTGGGGCGCGATTATTGTCCTTCCCCTCTCTCCAAAGAGGGCAATATGCCTCTACGACCCCGATACTTATACTCTCCTGAGAGAAGACGGCAAAGTAACACTGACAGAAGAAGACATGGACACTCTTAACAGTGCCACTCTTTACAACAGTGATTATAAAAAAGGTGTCATACACGTATCGGGAGAAGATTACATCAATAAGCTTTACGACAATCTTCCTGATAAAGATTTTTGCCGGGACCGGATGAACTTTCTTGGTGACAATCTTGACGAGTATCCGTTTTCGACAAATCTCTCGTTTCTCCAAGTCAAAGAAGAGGCTGAAAAGGAATTGAAGAAAAGAGAAAAAGATTTCTTAAGGCCGTTTGTCAGCGTCATGGTCGACTATGACGAAGATCATCCCAAAAAAAGTAAGAATGGCAGCACAAAGTTTTATTCGAACCGCATCATGGAGGCCCGGAAAATCTTCGAGGAGATGAACGGCAACAGCCAGAAGCAGTGAATATTGAGGGTGCTATCTATCAAGGCCTTTAACAATACCTCTCAACAAGGCCTTGAAGCCCTCTACGCCATCATTGTGTTTCTTCTCTTTGTTTGTCAGGATATAGACAGGATTTGTTTCTCTGAGGTTCTTTATAGGGAAAGCAAAGAGCTTATTGCTGCTCTGCTTATTCCTCTCGTATAGATAAGGTAGATACATCGAAAGGCTGAAGCAGAATGCTATATTCTCCCTCGCCATCTCTTGATGGAGGTCAAAATGGGGAGAAGTATGGACGGAATTGAGGACGACACCTTCTTCCTCTAAAAGAGACGCGAGAATCTTCATGCAATGGAGATGTGGGAGGCTAAGAGAGAAATCCATACCGCTGAAGAGCGAGATATCGACACCGTCTTTGAAGCGCTCGATACACATAGGGTAATCATGAGGGAAATTCTTCCTCAGCAACTCTTCGCTTGCTACAAGATAGAGCCTCTCCTCAAAGAGTATCTCACTCTCGATACATTCCGGCGTACTCGGCGTCAGGCCACTGAATGCGATATCAATTTCGCCCTTCTCGAGCATATCTCTGAGCTCTTCTGCACTTCCGATTACTCCCCTTATGTCATAGCCAGTGTTATTCTCTTTGAACTCCCTCATAAGGCGTGGCATAATCATGCGGAAACGCCCCTCTGTTGTTCCTACTCTGATAATACTCCCGCCTTCTTCCTTCTTTATGGAAGAGACTGCTTTCGATGCGACATCCACAGACTTCTTCTCTTTTTTCTCCTCTTTCTTTAATTCCTCAGTAAGAGACTCAAGTTGTTCCCTTACAGCCTTGAGCTCCTTCTCGAGGTTCTCCTTGGCTGTGCGTTCAGTGAAATATGCATTGGGACAGAACTCTCCGTCGACCATCTTTCCTATGCATTTAGTCTCTGCCTTCGGGTATTTCTCCCCTGGAACTCTATAAGATCTTCTCTCGAAAACGAAACCTGCTTTATCGACGTGACGGAACATGGCTGAACTCCTTATATAACATACTCACACAAAAGTTAGGTCTGAAATGTGAATATTCCATTAAAGAACCTATCGAATGGGTGACGATTACCCTGCTACTGAAGAACATGGAATATTACCATCCATAAATAATCACAGCGCTTACAGTCACAGGGGGAAATCAATTGTCTCACTTCTTTTCTTTGCCTGAAGAAGCCACTCCCCAACACCGTAAAGAGGAATGTTTGTCATCCAATCCTGTTCTTTATAGTCAAGCATTGAAAATCTACATGCTTTTACACTGTTGTTATTTTCATAGACAGTTCTCAAACTCTTCGATTTCACATTCTCCTCAGCCTTTACTTCTATAACATACAAATCATCCATCTGAACAAGAAAATCGACTTCAAGAGTTGAGTTCTCCTTTGAGTAGTAATATGGCTCAGCTCCTCCCGCTATCAATTCCTGGGCTGTATACTGTTCGGTGAACGCACCTTTGTATTCGGAAAAGAAATTGCTCTCTACAAGAACTTCCTTAGGAGAGACTCCCGCCATAGCCCCGAGTAGGCCGAGGTCTGAAAGGAAAATCTTGAAAGCGTCGAAATCTTCATAGAACTTAAAAGGCTTTTCCACCTTCCTTATCCTATGGACCTTATGAATAAGCCCCGCATTTTCAAGCCACTCAATTGCATCCTCGAAATCCTTTGCACGCGCACCTTTCTTCACTGCGCCATAAATGAATTTCTTGTTCTCCTTTGCCAACTGTGACGGAACCGATGCCCATACCAATCTAACCTTAGTGAGGAGTGACGGTGGTATATGCTTTGCAAAATCATCCTCGTAGTCTCTGATAATCCTTTCCTGGATTTTCCTAACCTTCAATATATTCTTGTCTTCGATATATGACTGGACAACTTCGGGCATTCCCCCGACATAGTAGTACTGTCTTAAGAGATCTGTTAATGTAGTCGAGAGTGATGATATCTCATCCCAGCGCCCCGAATGGATTAAATCAACAAGTTGTGTCTTTCCCAATGCAGTCAGGAATTCATAAAAGGTCATAGGGTACATATCTAGTCTCTCGACTTTCCCCACAGGAAATCCGCTTCCTTCATGGAGGCTGATTCCCAATAAGCTTCCTGCCGCAATTATATGATATCCCGCATTATCTTCAGCAAAGTATTTCAATGATGTAAGCGCCTCGGGAACCTCCTGAATCTCGTCAAGGATAATCAATGTCTTTCCCTCTACAACAGGTACCGATGCAATCGCCCCGAATGCCCTTAAGAGCCGCTCCGTATCATAATCATAGAAGAGCTTTCTTGCGTCCACATCCTTATCGAAGTTTATGTAAACTGTATTCTCGAATACACAGCGTCCGAACTCCTTCAGAATCCAGGTCTTGCCACACTGACGCACCCCATCGACTATAAGCGGTTTGCGTTTATCTCT
>CAVJEL010000041.1:0-16713 GCA_963648635.1 Ruminococcus intestinalis | reverse complement strand
AAAAAATCAGTGCCCGTATCGAAAAATACGAGCACACAATTTGAGCCGTTTATGCAGGGATATTTCGTTTCGCTTCGCTCCACTTCATATCCCTGCATAATCTTGAATTTATAACTCTTTTAAAAAACTTACACACTTTTATTGACAAAGCCTCTTCGGGAGACTTAATTACAACTTTTCCGCCAAACCCGAATATCCAGCTATAAAAGACGCTGCCAACAGAGGTTTCGATTATGGCGCGGAAGGATTTCATATCATTGGCCAGCACATGAACATCTTTGCCGAACTTATCTATGATTGCATCCATAACGTCGTTGCTACACACCAGTTCGATCTGCTTTCTCTGGCCGTTGTACATCCGGAACATTGAGTTCAGGTAGACATTCAGGTCAAAGTTCTTCGGAGGATACACAGCGTCATCATCAAGAATTTTGGGGCATCTGGCAATGCGATCTACGCGGAAACTGCCGATTCCTTTGTGCTTTTCAGAGAAGCCAACCACATAATAGTAATCGCCATTCCAAATCAGCTTATACGGACTAAACACATAGGTGTAGCCATCATATTTCAGTTTCTGCTCCTTTCGGACATTGTAGGTGAAATACTGGAATGACACTTTATTGCGGGCATTGATCGCGTCGTTCAACGCCTCCATGATGTAGTAGATCTTCTCGTTGTCGGCTTTGAGGCGATTCTCTACATCAACATTGCGAACAAGCTTCTTCGTATTATGCTGGCTTATAAGACAACCGAGCTTTTCAACCAGGGCGGCGCTCTTCTTCTTGGGTATGAATCTTGCAGACTCTACAGCGTCAATCAATGTTTTGAGCTCCGGCAGATCGAATCTCCGGCCAATGAGCGAGAAACGCTTTTGCGTCGAAGGGACAACCTCAATTTCAATTCCGAGTTCCTGGAGAACTTTTATGTCATCACCCACGGTTCCGCGAGAGGTTGAGATACCATATTCTTTTTCGAGCCGCTCCATTATCTGAGCTATCGTCAGATAATGATCCTCGTCTGTCTGCTCATGGAGCATCTTAGCCACATAGAAAGGGCGAAGTTTTGCTTTTAGGTCCATATCAATTACCACTCACCACATGAGATTCTTCAAAAAACAAGGCATATCTTATGTATATTGCCAGAAACTTGATTCGCTTATTTGGGCTCCATCAATACGGAAACAAGCGTTTCTCCTATTATTTTCGCTTCTTCAATCGTATTATCTTTCCCCAACGATATTCTGATTGTTCCTTTCGCATATGAATCGGGCACATTTATCGCTCTAATTACGTGAGAAACCTGAGTTGAATTACTATCGCAAGCAGAACCAGTAGAAACTAAAATTCCTCTAAGATCAAGTCGATGAAGAATAGCTTCGCCATCCTTGTCACGGAATGATAGATTAAGTGTTCCTTTTAATCCGTTACTATAGCCATTTCGGATGTAATCCACTTCAGCATCATTTAGAATTGAACAAATAAGCTCAACCATCTTCGCGGATTGGCTTTGAGCTTCTTGCATCTGAGAACAATTCATACTTAATGCAGTTGCCATTCCAACAATCGAAGCAACATTCTCTGTTCCCGCTCTAAGAGAGTTTTCTTGTGCTCCACCGTTCAGCAGTGGTAAGATGGGAGTTCCCTCTCTGACATAAAGAAAACCTATGCCTTTAGGTCCGTTAAACTTATGCGCTGAAGCAGACAGGAGATCAACATTTAATTCATTCACATCAATAGAAATATGTCCCATCGCTTGTACTGCATCTGTATGAAAGAAGGCACCATTCCTATGGGCGATTTCAGCAAGCTTATTGATTGGTTGAATAGTACCTATTTCATTATTGGCGGTTGCAACAGAGACAAGATTGGTAGTTCCTGCAATAACCCGTTCCAGCATCTCAACGGTAATTAGCCCGTTTGAGTTAGGGTTGATATAGGCCACAGGATAGCCAAGTCTTTCAATAAACTGACATGACCGCAAAACAGCGTGATGCTCAATAGTCGAAGTAATTGTCGCACGTTTACTTTCATCTGCGAATGCACAGCCCTTTATTGCCCAGTTGTCGCTTTCTGTTCCACCGGAGGTAAAGAAAATTTCACTTGGCTTAGCATTAATACATTTTGCTATTTCTTCCCTGGCGTTTTTAATTGCAGCTTTTGCTTTGCGAGAGAAGGAGTATGGTTGAGACGCATTTGCATACTCTTCTTTCGTAAATGGCGCCATTGCCTCTAACACTGCTGGATCAATTTTTGTTGTAGCTGCATTATCAGCATAGATAATCCGTTTCATATTGACCTCACTTAAATAGAACACAGCCCTGCTCCTTGAATTCCTCTATTTTTATCTCAAGGTCTTCAACTTCACACCCAAAGGTATCTGCTAAACACGAAATACACAAAAACTCTTTTGCGTCAACATCCAAGAGTTTCTTGTGAAGTGCAATCCAGTCTTTCTTTAGTTCAGCCCCGCATAACTTACACTTCTCGTTTTTCACGGTATTGCTCCTTAATTGTGATTTCAGGGATTGTCATTCCACCAAATTCTCCCTCATCAATAATACCAAGCTGAGTTTTGATGACTCTTCTCATCTCCATAGCTGGTGCAAGGCAGTAGGTCTCAAATAAAGAAACATCCACTTTACTAACATCTGTTGCGTTTGGAAACAAGAGCTTCAAAAACCCGGTGCAGATACGCTTAATCGCTTCGGTATCTCTTGTTGCTGAATTCTTCGGGAGCTGCAAAAGTTGGTCAACAACAGCGCGATATGCAAGTTCATCACGCAAACAATGCATAATTTCACCAAAGTATTCTGTATTAAGAGCCCATCCATTAGCTTTAAGGCTTTCCTTCATTTTAGGAATGTTCCAGCCTTTAATAAAACCATGGAATCTATCAAGTAGAGCTGATTCATGGAATATATCAGGAAGATCCTTAAACATGTTCTGATTAACATCCATAAGCTCTGAATCGATATTGCCCAGGAGAATAAGTCCGGCGTCTCCAACACCTCTCGAATCACCCACACGGTATTCACCGCTTTCAAGATAGCCTTTTAAGGCGCCTTGCATTTCCATTGCGTCTGTAAATTTAATGCTTTGGATTTCATCAAACGCAACATAGTCATAACGGGATACAAGCCCTTGGGTTCTCTTGCTAATGTCATAGAACATCTTTGCCCTTGAAATACTTCCACCGCTAACAAGCCAACCGTACTTACTTATCTGTGCAAATACATATGACTTACCAGTTTCTTTGGGTGCAAGCTCAATCAAGTTAATTCTCTTTTCGACAAATGGGAGCAGTCTGCTGAGCATGGCCATTTTCTGAGTTTTGCTTACATATCCCTTGGGGTTATAATCAATCGCACTTAGAAGGACATTTATCCATTCGTCGATAGTAAAATACTGCCTGGCCTCAATATAATAGTCTAAGTCTATCGTGTAAGGGCAGAACGGCTGGAAGTCAACAAGCTTAAAAACATTCCCTTTATTGCTTTCTTCAGTATCTATCTCGACAATTCCCCAAACTTCTGTCGGAGAAAGAAGATAGTCCCTATTGGCTTCGATTACATCCCAATCAACAATGGCTTCACCTTTTTTCTTGGGAACTTCAAAATCCGGCAATGAAAACAACGCTGTTTTTGTTTTAGCATCAAAGTCAATTTTAACTTTTGCCAAAAAACGAGCAGTTTGATTGTTGTGGAGCAGATCCACAAGATATTCGTTCCATTGCTCTTTCTTTGGAATCACCCGTTTTACATAGTCTGAAACTTCCTGCTTATTTATGACCCCTTCGCTGTTGGAAAATCGCATTACCAGCCAATCGCGCATAAAAGAAGGCAGACTCAACGCCGAGAAGAATTTCGAATTGGCCGAGGATTTGTATACAAGCATATCACCATAATATTGCTTGAGTTTCTTCTCGTATTCTGCTCCTTCAAGCATTCCAGAAGAAGCTGTGGTCTTATTAGTATCCATTTTCCATCACTCCTTATATGTCGAAGTTGGTATTCTTCTTGATGCCTTGTTCTATTTCAATATCGAACTGACCAAGAATACCTCCGTCAGCAATCTTTACAGTAAGTATTCCATCCGCCTTGGAAGAAACAAATGTAAAGGAATACAATCCATCAGCCCATTCACATTTATACGAGTTGCCTTTAACTTTCGCGGAGACATTTTGCCTCTTATTACCGCTGATAGAAAAGACCACCTTGACTTGCTTTGTACCGAGAGTTGGTTTGAATTTCGTGGTTTTCGGTTTTACTTCAACAGTTTCTGGTTTTTCTCCTATATTGCGTTCAACCGTGATAATCGATACAATCCATTCTTCTAATGATGCTCCACCATGTATCTCGTCTATAGGAGCTCCATTTTGAATAAATCGACTATAGTCAGCAAAAATCAACCGCTCATTATAACTTATCGCAGTTGGATATTTGGATTCGTCTTCTGTTCCTTCACAAAAACGCCCGTATTTATAAATACCCACATTGTCCGGCTTCGGATACGCGTTATCGTATTCCGTATTGCGAACCTTAACTGCCATTCTGCTTGTTCCATGATCTGCTGCAATAATGATGCGGTGAGTGTTTCCAACCAACAACCCAAGAACTCGATTCTTCAGATTATCGAGGATATGAAATTGCTTCATGAGGCTTTCCGGGTAAGCATTATTTGCATGCTTAAGCTCATCAAGCTCTCTTACAGGTGGCTCAACAGTATTACGTCCATCCATGAAATCCTTGTTGATTTCTGTGACTGACGGTAATGTGCAAAAGCCAGCTTCAAAGAATACCGAGTATTGCTGTTCATCAAGATCGGAGAAGAGATGTGCCAAGTAATCAGCATATTCAATACCCATTCCATCCACAAATAGGATAGATGTATTCTCATCATAGTGTTCTGAAACAAAATGATTCCTTGATTGCATCTGGAAGACTGATGCCCCTTTTTCCAGAGAAATACGCTTGACCTTTGAAACAAATTCTTCCGTCAAAGTATCGGTCGCTTTCAGCCACTTGTACTCACTAAAATACTGCTCATGTTCTGTAGACAAGCCCGCGCAATTCGGTTGCTCGTCATTCTGCAAGTAGTAGTACAGAGAAGGATAAACACGTTTTAGGGGCGAGAGCACATTTTTCCTTTGCTGGTAACTAAACTCGGCGACTATTTCAAAGATAGTTTTCTGTTCGATGTCCGTTAAACAAGTGAGGCACGAAAGAGCATCAATTCTATTAAGGGAATTCAACTCATTCCAATAATGTTCTGTAGGAACCGCTTGCATTGCGGAAAGAATTCGTTTTCTGTCCTTGTAGAACTGATCAAACTTATCGTCTCTGAGATAATCAAGAATACAGCAATAGATATTGTCTAAATACTCAGCAGAAGATTTGCACGCTTTTGCTGCTACAATCTCATAGCTTTTTCCAGATTGTTGCCTGGCCCACAACCAAAGAAGCCATTTCTGGAAAGAATCGTATTTATTCCATCTCTCAAACAGATTTGATGAATATCTATTTATGGAAAGCGTGGATCGGCAGGCGTCTTCAAAAGAGCCTTCTTTGATGATTACTCGAACAAGGTTATTCCAATCATTGTCCGTTCCAAGTTCTTCAAATACACTTGCTGGCAATCCATATTGATACCTAATCAGATCGTAGGATGTCACAATTACATGAACATCATCGAAGAAGTGATTCTTCTCAAAATGGATAGCATTACCAGTATGAAGAATCAATGGTTTATCGGGGTTAGCCTCCCAATACTCAAGATAGCTTCTAAACCCGTCGATCTCATTACCTGCTATCTTAACATCCAAGTCTTTTTGAATAATGGTGAGTTTATAGTCACTCTCTTCATCCGTCTCGAACAAAACAATGCAGTCTTTGGCCCTTGGATCGTCAGAAGGTATAGTCCGAAGAAGGCTCTTCATTCTGTACATCAAGATATAAATGCGGAGTCTTCCGTTATCATTGTTTTGATAGTCTGCCTTGATAAACTTCTGAATTACAGGTTCAGCTTGTTCGGGGATTATTCGCAAGTACTCTGACAATGGAGATACGAACTGCGACTTTTTGACTTTCTTCAGAGCTGCACTTATGCGTTTGATATTTGGAGTTGTATCTTTCCCTTCACAGAACTTGGAAAGGGGCAGAGTCTCATCAGCCAAAGCAAGCAGAAACTTTTTAACCTCGATCCACATAGTCATAGAATCGACATTTATAAAGCGCACAGGATTTAGCGAAACGCATTTCGCGTCTTGCTTCAAGAATTGTTGTAGGCTTTCCAAATCCTTAAAGGTGGTCATAGTGTCCTCCTTTGATTATCCCTTGAGGATATTGATTCCGAGCAGAGGATCTTTATCAATAAGCTCATCAAGGTATTTTTGAGCTTGTTCTGCAGTGAGCTTTCTGACTCGCTCTTTCACCTGGGAACGATATTTTAACTGATACCGCTCCGTGGCAAACTGGCGAATCCTCGATTTACAGCTGTTCGCCTTAGCATACCAGTCATAAACTTTTGTCCCAGCTGCAGCGCGAATCTGATCTCTCAACTCATCAGCGGAAGTAATGACATATGCATACTCTCCAGCAAAGAAGTCTATAAATCTCTTAATACAGATGTCAGTGTTTTTCAATACGTCAAGCTTTCCACTCTGCAGAAAATCAATGGCATCATCAATATCCTTTTCTGTCGGCAAATATGATGTTCTATTCAAGGCATCGAAAATCTTCTGTGCAGTAAGAATATCCTCAGTGAACAGGCAGAGTGCCGGAATGCCGTTTTTCTGAGACCAATCTGCCGGATTGGTGCTGTTCGTAGCGCTCTCCCATGCATCGTACATCTTCCGTGTCTTCTTTGACTTACGGAAGTTGGTTAGTTCATGCTGCATGGCAGTAGTGAACTTATCTGTCGCTTCGTAAAGAGTCCCAGAGGGCACTTTGTTAAACAAATACTCATACTCATCGGCGGAGATAGTTGTGTGCAATGCGCGATCAAGAGCTTTACAGAAGACTTCGTACTGATTATTAAAGAACTCAACAAAATCATCTGACAAATTAGCGATTGTTGACGCAGTTTCAGATTTGTTAAACTGAGCGTTGTCCTTAATTAAGCTAAACTGATCAAAAATTGTTATAAGCTCAGGTCTCAGTTCCTTAAGCAATGCATAAGGGACTTTAACAATGTTTAGTTTTTCGATGAGTGCCTTTCTTGCTTCGACATATGTTTTTTGTTTGGTAGTGAGAACTCGGTTAATGTCATAAATAAGCTTCAGATCAATGTACAGATTATCAATCTGGCGGTTGGTATCTCCGAGTTCCCAGAGGTAAGAAGAGTCATTCGAGAGTTTAGAATTTAACAACTCCAAATATTCCTTGGCATCAACCTTCAGATTGCTGGCAATTTGAATCAATTCCGGTTTGTACTGAGCAATGTAATAATTCATGCCAGCTCTCATATTCTCGGCGCTAAGAATATCTCTAAACACCTCATCAATGGCGTTGTGCTGCTGATACAGCTTATAGATTTCTTCAACAACCTTTGAGCGCTCACGGTCAATCTTTGATTCAGGCTTAATGAATTCGCAGAGGAGCGATGTGAGCTGTACCATAGCCTCACAATACTCATGGTCATACAGTTCTTCTTCGATGAAGTAACGTATTGACCACATCGGATATTTGTTGTTTGTCAAGTAGATGTTGATATTCTTAGCGATATCATCGACAGAATTGCGTTTTTCTTTCGCAATCTTAAAAATCTCGCCCGTGATTTGGCAGAATTTCATCTGCTCGGAGGTTTGTCTAACAATAAATTGTCCCTGAGCTTTGGGAAGATTCTTTATGACGCCGAAGATAAGTTCACTAAGATCAACGTAGTTAAGGGATACCGTATTATTGTTCGTATCTCTTTTGTAATAGGTGCTATCAGCGTACTCTCCAAGAAGGAAGCCAAGAAGAAATACAGAACCGGTATTCGGAAGGAGTCCAAAAGGAGGTTTTCTGAGTTCTTTCCAAATATCCGTGATACTTACCATTGTGCTCTTTTCAAAGCTCTGCTCAATGATTTCATTAATTGCAATTTTCATCTTTGAAACAGGATGCGACGGTTTGACTTCCCAATACTTCGGAGTGTTCCAAATTCCATCCATTTGCAGTTTTGTTGAGATGTTTCTGACATACGAATAGTTGTTTGGAACATCAATCTTGCCCATTGCCATTTGAGCAACAGTCTCTTTGAAGCCGGTTTCAGCAAAGAGCTTATCATTTTGCGTGATTTCTTCGAGTCCAGCGCCAAAGAATTCGCCGTTAATCTCTTTGAATTCTTTTCTTAAATTAGCGCCACCAGTTTTCTGAACAGACTTATCAGGTGCAGAGTAAATGTACAAAGATGTTGTAATCAATTTTCTTGTCCATTCGTTAAGGACTTCCTGAGAAGTTTTCTTTGCAAGCTCAAGCTGGGATTTCTGATTGGGGATTGTAGAGAAATACTTTTCTTTTGCTTTGCTCTCAATGAATTTTGAAAACAATGCATCAGTAAACGGCAAAGAGCTAAAGTCAACTACGATACAGCGCTCTCCAACTTTATCAAAAATCGCTGTAACGGTGTCTTTAATCTTACCTTGTTCGGCTTCATTCTTTGCAAACAAGAAAAATGTTGGAATATGATTTTCGGACTTATCAACCTTCTCTGCCTCTTGCTTTGCATTTGCGGGTGACACATTGATAATCCGCATTCTCCACTTTAGATAATCAGTTGGCATGAATTGCTTAGCAACATCATATGTGGAGTCGGCAACAAGTTTTTCAAAAGTGATTGCTTTACGCGTTTCGTCAATAATCTGATTCATGCGCTCGGTATCAATAGCAGCAGAAGTCATGACGAAGAGAACTTCTTTTGCGCTTTCAATCTTACCAACGATACCCTTTGAAGCAAAATAATTCAAATCCTGCTCAACAGTAGATTCCTGCGGCGTCCCGGCAAAGCAGGCTTTGATGTTCACTAAGGTCGGACGCATCAATGATGTTGCACCAGTTCTTGACTCTGCGCCGTTCTTTGCTTGCAAGGCAGCAAGAAGCAAAGTCACCTTCAACACTCTACGTCTGCGATCACCAAGCTGCTTGTTGGTAGGATCATCGCAAAGCGGTGCGAAATTGTTGTAGTGACTAATCGTTTGAATAAAAGCTGCATCAAGATCGACGTTACTGGTTTTGAAGAAGTAATCCCACAGGTAATCTGCCGTCAAATAGTTCCATTTACCGTACTCAAACGCAAAGTGCTCAATAAACCACTTGAAGTTGGTTTTGTCTTCATCTCTGGAGTAGTCTCCACTGAGAAACTGGAAAATAGTTCGCTGATTGGAGCTAATGTCCTTTGCAATGAACTTCAACAGATATGCCGCATAAGGGTGCATCGGCAAGAGGACTCTAAAGTCATCGTCTTGAATATTATAATCCTTATTCTTGATGATATCCACGCTGCCACGCTTAACGCCGTCCCATAGCTGTTCACTGGTATGCTTCCACTCATCAGCAAGGTCGGCTTCGTGTCTTAGTGCTTGTCCAAGAAGTTTGAAGGCAGTGCTCTCTTCCAATTCTATGGTATCGAGCTTAAAACGCGCCTCAATAATAGACTTGGAGCCCTTATCCTGGATAAGTTGTCCAGCAGAACTGTGGGTAATCAAGAATAGATAACAACTGATACGCGAAGATGCCTGCGCAATCTCCTGAAGGCCAGTAATGTTGTTCTGATTATTCTTAAAATACTCTGTGAATTCATCCCAAATAAATACGATTGAAGACAGATTGTTGCCTTTGCGCACATCCTCCAACCAGTCAACAATATCCTCAGAAGACATAGACCAATTGAAACCTTCAAGCGCTGCGACCTCAATGATCGTATCGAGAAGGCTCAGTTTATCTTCGAGATCCAGTTCCTCTAAGTCTTTTATAATGCTATCTACCGAGCTATACTCAGTGAACTTGCCACGGTATTTATTAAATGCTCCCTGGAAATTAAAGGCCGATATCTCTGGATGCTTCAGAATCGTCAGCACCTTATCAGAAAGGCTTTCTGCTCCAGTGTATGTAAGTCCAGCATCTGATACTGCTCTTCGCACAGATTCTACAATTGCATTAAAGAGTTTATCCTGTGTGTTAATTCCAGCCGACGCACTACGCTGAACGACAAGAATTTTCCCTTTTGCTCTAACTCCCTTAACTCGTGCCAGTAAAGTCTCCATACCATTCTGAATGAAATACGGAGTGATAGAGTCGATGCTATCTTCAAGGATATGTTTTATGACGAATGAAGCATAGGTTTTACCGGTACCATAGGCACCACTCATCCAAATGCTACGATCTTTTGTTTCATTGCTCTTTTCCAGTGTCTCAATAACGTCTTTGAGAATGTTCTTGAAACTGGTGTGAGGATAAAACGACTGCCATTTGTCGGGATAGGTCCTGTCACTATTCCGGCTAAACACCGGGATGAAATTGGGGTCAACCTTTATGTATTCGTTATACAATCTTACCGCCATTGTCTTATCCTCCTCAAATCAGCGAAAGCACATCAATCGCCTTTTTACCGTTTTTGCCGGCAGGCAAATCAATGTTTTCCATGATGCCTTTATTGAAGTCTACTTGAATAAAGCTGCTGTAGTTATTGGCAAGCCCCTGAAGAATCGGCTTTAGTGTTTCGCGTTCAATACCGAAAATAGCACGAGGACTTACAGCATCGCGATCATCACTATCTTCGAGTAAATCAGATAAAGTAAAACTGTAAAGTCCGTCCATTTTCTCTGCAAATTTATAAAGGGAATAAAGTATCACAATTGGTTCCGCATCATACCAACTACCTTTTGTGATTGTTGCTACCGTTTTACCCCTAACTTCGCAGTCTCCTTGTAATAAAAGCCAACCTATAGGTGATAGTCTAAGCGTCTCTTTCAAAGAGCTAAGAGCATTCTTCTTTACAGTTGCAGAGTATTCTTCACCAAGCAAGATGGGGAGATCATCTGCAAAATACGTCCTTCCCACTTCAATCTTCTTTGAATACCAATTGATAATTGGAGATTCATAGCAGAGATTTGTGTAAATCACGCCCCAGGTAATTGGCGAGTCGCTTCCTAACAATTGTAATTTTTCGCCAAGTGGAGTAAGCGCATTATTCTCAGTAATTTCAGCTTCCTTGAGCCATGTTTTGAAGCCAACAATCATATACTTTCCCATTCTCTCATTGGCCCAAAAATCATCCAACAGTTCAAAATATAACTCAAGCCATTCCTGCCTAAATCCAAAGTTCTGATATCTACTGATATTCTTCATGCTCATGTTATTTCCGCCCCCTGTAATGCCAAGTGATCTTGCTGCAATACACCCTTTATTGGAATCTAAACAACGCTCGCAATGCCTACAACCATCAATAACTATATCATCATGGGTGATGTTTAGAGCCCCAAATGCACATTCTGCCATACACTCTCCACAATTTACACAATAGGCAGCCTTATTAAGTGCATTTTTGAATAGATACATAAATCTGACTGATAACGGTGATCTAATCAATGCAGGAAGAGTAAGAATAGTGGCTCTTTTATCGGTTGAAACAGTGAAGTCCATGTTTATATCTTTGTATCTTATAGAATACTTGTTATCTCCTATTTGAATGACCGGGCCAACCGTTGCCATCCATTTATCCCATTCATAGTTGCCCTCAGTAATAATGAGTTTAACCGAGTCTTTTGTCTTAATCTCAGTAATCTTGTTGCCGCCAAACGAGAGTTCTTTCCCTCCAATTCTTGACTTCCAACCACCTGACTGAAGATACTTTTGCTTTTCTTCATCTGATGAGAATGGCTTTGTGATGCTTGTCGATACAATGTCCAGAAGCGGTTTAACCTCTTCGGGAAAAATATGATTTAATACACATTCATACCATTCGGAAGCCATTGGACAGAGTTTGCAACCAACTCTGTATGCACCATAGCGATAGAGCTTATTAAACAAAAGCCTATATTTGAAAATGTAAAGGAACAATTCACAAGAGCTCCATTCTAATATGGGACTGCAATTAAACTGAACTGCGTGTTTGTTTCCGTCAGAAATCATTGTATAAGTAGAACGCGCATCACTTTCCTCTGCGCGAACTCCATCAAATACCATGACCTTAAATGGACGCTGTGCCTCTGGATATTTTGTCTTGTATATTTCTTTGAGTTTTGCAATAGACGGCGCCGTCTTATGCACGCTACAACACCAGCGAAGCTTTCTTGCCGGGAATCCTATTCTTCTCCATGATTCTTCTGCTTTGAACTCCGCTCTCGCTTCATACCACTCAAGGGATGGCCAATGAGCCTTGGCTTCAGAAAGCGCCTGATAGGTGGTTTTCAATTCCATAGTCGTATCGCCAAAAACCACTACGAAACCGTCATGTGGAAGAGCTCTTTGCACTATATCTAACATGACAATCGAATCTTTACCTCCGCTGTATGCCACATAGAACATACTAACTCTACTCTTATAATCCAAATAGGTTCTGTAAGTTGTTTTTAGCGTTTTTTGAACCAATCCATTCATGACACTCTCGTTTTTAGAAAGCATCATTTCTATATCGACCGGTGTAATATGCAAATCTTTGATTACATTTTTTAGCGTAGGCATTTCATATAAGCCACCGCCAGATGCCTCACAAACAAGTTCCCCTTTGTAGAAATATCTACGCGCTTCTGCCCACATCAGAGGTTCTTCACAATCGGGGAAGATCCAACCGTAATCACGATCAAGCCCAAGAAATCGCAGCTCTTCAGAAAAGACAGGTCTGACTTCTTTAGTGACCCCGGTAATTTTAGAAGGCAAAAGAATATATCCACCAGTTTCTATATCCCATTCGTAGTTATACATAATTGTTTCCTCGCCTTTAGCGGGTGTCTTGAATTATCAGGCACCACACCGTTTGTTATGGTTACTCTCCAGTACAATGAACTCCAGTTTCGTTGACATAGAAGTATTTTGCACTTTCGAGAAAGTTAGGGAGTTTGACCTCAATCATTCCCTCTTCGCGCAACCAATCTCTCATCTCAATCTTTGAGGTGAATGAGCCTCTATGGACTTCTTCGGTCAGCACCTTAATCAGGAACGAGTCGAACGTATCCTTGCCGAATTCCCCAGCGACATAAATAGCATTAGGATGCTGTAATGGGTCGCCGAACATATATATCACATTGATCTTCTTGCTCTGAACAATGAGGTTCTCAAGGAGAAATTCGTTCCAATCAATATCTATCTGCGGATACCACAGAAAATCGTTGACTTTTGAACTAACAATATATCTATTTACTTCAAGAAGATCATGTATGATGCCATTTGCCTGCTCTATCACTTCATCTGTAATCCCAGTAAGCTCACGACGCATCAGAGTGGTTCGATTAACCCGAACGAAATCCGGTGCAAGCATCTGACATAAATATGCCGGAGCAACATAGCGGATACCGTTCTCGTCGCAAATATCAATCAGTTCCTCTATCTCAATGCTGTCATAGTCCTCGATATGCTGCAGGATAACGCTTCGATTCGAAATATCGCTGACTCCAAGTTTCGCAATATAAGGGCGAGAAAAACTAAACTCTTCTCTGAACATATAGTTCAAAGCAGCAAAGAGTTTATTGCGATCCTCAAAATCATTGCGATACATGAATTCCGGGAATTGTTCAGCAACAGCATCATAAACAGATCTGATATTAACCGGAATCTCTTTACACGCCTCGCTTAAATAGCCACGAAGCATTTCATAATCTTCCGGCTGAATATCAAACTGCTCTGCGTGGATATAATAGCCATTGTCAATATTGAATACATTTGCGCTCCTGGACACGACTTGGCCAAGTCCCGCCTCCCCAAGAGATGTGAATTCTGCAAGGATCTCTGACTTATGTACGATGCCGCGATCCGAAACAAATGATTCGAGTTCATCCACAAAAGTTACCGATTTGGTTTTGCGAACAAAATCTCTGCCCGTACTAAATCTACACCCATACTTCTTTAATGCTCCTTGAAGGAGGAATCTGTTCGTAATCTGTGTGCCCTCAAACTTTTCTTTTAGCGCATCAAAGAGCTCACCATACGGAATGAGTGCACGCGGGGACGCCTCGATATAATCGTTTATAGCATCGATAACGCTTGAGTCCACAACCAAATAATCCGGGTGGATATACTTTCCTCGGTCGCAAAGTACACCAATTCTACTGACATCAGCATCAATAGCTCTCGCGGTAATAGCTTTTGCACATGTTCCGAAGAGTTCGACCATGTATTGCTTAAACCGCTCTGATTCAAAGTCATCTGCAATTTTGAAGCCTACTTGAAAGCGGTTTTTCAGAACATATTCACACATAAACACAACCGTAAGGCGGCCTTTATGCAGGAAGTTTTCTGTTTGCCGATAGATACTATCAAAGACGCCGTTCAACGCCTCTTGGGGAATCGAATTTTTTACTGCCAGTTCTGCAAGAGTGCTTTCCTTCTCCGAAGCCAGCATTACATCAGGTAGAGTTGTAAGAAGGTCTCCTATCGTCGAAAGCAGAGCGGTCTCGCTCATATCTTCTGCATCATCCGTTTTGACTACGATAGCATCAAGCGTCTTAGAGTAATAATAATGCTCATGTTCTTGATTGTGCTTTATGCAAGCCCAAAGAACAGTTGCAAATTCGTCACCCAGCGTGTCCTTCAATTCATCAAAATGCAGAACATTATCTCCATTCCGTAATGCATAGACAAGCATAATAAGATCACATTTTTGCCTCTCATATACATTCCAGAAAGTCCTATGAACTTTGTTTTCTATTTGTCGGATGCGTTCGCGTGTTACACCATACAAGGAGCCTACTGATTCGAGTGTTTCGCCTTTAGACCGAAGCGCAAATACCTCTATTGCTCTTTCGTTTCTTCCAGCGAGAATGCTACGAATGTTTGCCGAGATAGAAGAAATAAGCGCGAAAACATCAAAGTTGAGCCATCTGAGAAACTTATTCGTATCAGATGTTAGCTCAGCCATATTTTCCTCTTTTCTCAATTTCTCATAGAGAAGCGGAATATGCTCAACGGTCGTATCATCTGAACATTCAGACAAAAGATATGACGGTTTTTCACCAGCCGTTGCAGAGTAAGCCCGGATAAACGGCATTGCCTTTAGCTGACGCATGGAGTCTGGCAAATTCCTAATTTTTTGGACAGCTTCGTTCATAGCATTTCTATACTGAATATATGGTGTAGCAAACTCCATAAGGGCATTGCATATAGTGAGTACATATTCTGGGTTTAGATATGCCTCAAGACAAATATCTTCTCCTACAACCTCTGAAGCATCTTTCAGTTTTTCAAAATGCCCCCGTTGATTGTCACTGAAGCCCTCTGTTGAGTACTCATCACCCATTAGCATAGCTTCAAGAGCACTCTTGAATGCAGGGTCAAGTTCTACCCGCTCATGTTTTGAGGTGTGATTGGAAACAGATGAGATAGTTGCCTCATCTATATTTTCAGGATCAGACACATAATCCTTGACCTTTTGCACGATCTCGTTGACCGACTTCGCACCCATGTTTTTAATGGCTTTTAACTCGTCGGTGGTTCTGACCAACACTTCAGCAATCGTATTAATCTTTGCATTGTTTAAGCAGTTAGTCGGGCGAACACCTAAATTGAGAGCAATAATGCCTACATCTTCAAACCACGAAGGATTTACATCAAGCAGGTATGCGAGTGTATATTCACTGTCATTAGAATGATCTGTTGAACTCGAAGCAGTAGTTTCAGTCCCTGTTGATGTAACTACAATTTCTTCTGTCGTTCTATCAGCCGTTTCATTCTCGGTATCATTTTTTCTGTCAGAACAACTGGTCTCATCAAGAGCAACTTCTAAATTTTTAACGGCCTGTTCATTCGGCTGTATCCATGAAGGAGATTCTGTTTTAGATGGCATTGACTGATCTTCAAGAGTGAGGTGTTTACCCACATCAAAAGGGTCTCCCTGCAACTCATTTTTTTCGCTCTCCGAACCTTTCTGGACGGCGTCAACTTCAGTAGCTGCGACAACAACTGGATTGTCCAGCATTGCTCTTATCGATTTTATATAGTCGCGTGATTGCCCGAAACTCGTTCTAAAAGCGACAAAATCAACATTCGTTAATTCTGAAATAAATATCTTCCCAGACGCGGAACAAAAGGAGAGAAAGTCCGAGTATTCAGTTGTAATCACATCGGCTATTCTAACCCGACCCATGTCCATAATAATGCCTCCAATTAGTCTTCTTCGATTACTTCCATTAAATCTCCTATATCACAGTGAAAGACTTTACAGAGGTTAATCATTACTTCCATGCTGACAGGGCGATCGTTATTTAGTTTTGTCATCGCATAGGAGCTTATTCCCGCAGCTTTTGATAAATCGCTTTTCTTCATTTTGTTGTCCTTCATTAGCCTCCACAGCTTATCATAGCGAACCTTCATGGGATACCTCCATACAACGCGGATTAGCGTCACTATCTCGTCGGCGCAAAAATATATCATATATTTTATCATACTTCTGCGCAGTTTTCAATATGTTTGATTGAATTACGTTCGTGTCAAGTTTTTGTAGGAAAATTTTTTAAGAATGCCAAAAGTAAATTAATGGTAAAGTTTGAGAACTTTTTGTAAAGATGTGACTTTCCCGTTTGTTT
>CAVJEL010000040.1:0-17449 GCA_963648635.1 Ruminococcus intestinalis | reverse complement strand
ATAGCATTATCGGGAGCGATGTTTATGACAACATTCTCTCGAGAGTCATAACGGAAGATACAGTCTCATCGCTATCTATTGAGGGAGAGAAAATCGACTATAATGAGGTCTATTCTTGTGTCAGGAAACAGCTCTTTTCAAATTCTTTTGAAAAGGGAAGGACAAGTAGCTATGCTGAAAGTGTAGTCAGGGTAGTTAATGACGCAGTGAAAAACCATAGCGCAATGACGCACGAAAGACTTTTTAAGTGGAACAGAAATATCTTCATCAACAAGGCCGGAATAAAGCCGAAGATTATCGGGGCGTATCGTACGTCCCCCGAGTATGTCATGAGATACCGCAAGATGGAAGGGGATGTTATATATGAAGCTGTCAGTACTGACGGGGTTCAGAGCGAAATGGAGAGGCTTCTTTCCTACATCAACAGCGATGATGATAATGTTTTTGTTACTGTTGCAGTCTCCTCGCTTTGGTTTGTATTGATACATCCCTTTGAGGACGGGAACGGTAGAATTTCGAGGGCCCTGGCCGACTATGTAATCAGCCGTGATGAAGGATGGAAAGAACTATATAAAACATCCCCAATCATTCTCAAAAGAAAAAGTGAGTATTATGACGAGATAGAGAGGGTTGCCTCCGCCAATACCATGGATATTACCAATTGGCTCATCTGGTTTCTTTCTGTCATAAAGGAGTCCATCGTTTCATCTATGGAGACGCTGAGAAAGGCACTCCGTACAACAACGATTATGAAGTCTCTCGACCCGAACGAATACAATTCGCGCGAGATGAGTATGCTCTACACACTTTCCGACGGCTCGTTCTATGGGAAGCTTACTACCGAGAAGTGGGCAAAGATGATGAAATGCTCGTCAACTGTCGCCTATCGTGATATCCAGCACCTTGTGAAAAGAGGATTTCTCATTCCCTCCGGAGACGGCGGAAGAAGTACCGGGTATTACTTCAATCCTGAAAATTCATCTTTTTAGGCATAACTAAAATTTTAGTCACATTTGTTATGTTCTGCTTAAATTTGTGCTTGATTTATCTTTTACTAATCCGATTTACTTTTCATATTTTTCATATTTCCCTTGCGTTTTACCTATTAGGCGACGATAATTTTTAGTTAGATTGAAAAACCTAACATTTGGGAGGAAACAATATGAAGAAATTATTAGCTATTGCTCTTGTTTTCTGTATAGCTATCACCTCTGTATTTGCACAGGGTGCACAGGAAGCAAAAACAACTACAACAAACGCTGACCCGCTTATCGCAGCTGCACAGGCAGAAGGCGAACTCGTTGTTTACGGCTCATGCGAGGAAGAATATCTTGCTGCAGCTTGTGAGAAGTTCGAGTCTCTTTACGGAATCAAGGTAACTTATCAGCGCCTTTCAACAGGTGAAGTACAGGCTAAGATTGAGGAAGAGAACGGCAACCCGTCAGCAGACGTCTTCTTCGGCGGCACAACAGACCCGTACAACATGCTTGCTAGCGAAGGCCTTCTTGAGGCTTATGATGCAAAGAATGCATCGCACATCACAAAGAGCGTCTACAAAGATAAGAACAACTACTGGTTCGGTATTTACACAGGTCTTCTCGGCTTCATGTACAACATTGACGAACTCGAGAGACTTGGTCTTGAGCCACCACAGGATTTTGCTGACCTCATCAAGCCCGAGTACAAGGGACTTATCTGGCTGAGTAACTACAACACAGCAGGAACAGCAAAGCTCTTCTTGAACACAATCATCCAGAAGTATGGCCATGACGAGGCTATGGACTATCTTGTTGCTCTCGACAAGAACATCCAGGTCTACACAAAGAGCGGATCAGGCCCGAGCAAGAACGTCGGAACAGGCGAGTGTGTCATCGGCATCGGATTCCTCCACGACGGTATCTACCAGATTGTCGATAACGGCTATGACAACATCGGAATGGTCATTCCTTCAAGCGGAACAACATTCGAAGTCGGTGCAACAGCTATCTTCAAGGGAGCTAAGCATCCGAACGCAGCTAAGCTCTGGATTGAGTATGCTCTCTCTCCTGACTGTGTCAACATTGCAAAGGAAAACGGTTCCTACCAGTTCCTCGTAATCGACAATGCAGAACAGCCGGAAATCGCATACAAGTTCGGTCTCGACCCAAGCAACGTCATCGACTATGACTTCGATGATGCTACAGCTAACACAAAGCAGTATGTCGAAGATGTCATGAAAGCTCTTGCTGCCGGTGGTGCTAACACTGGAGACGCAACAAGATTCCAGACAAAGTAAAATCTGTCTTCTCTTAACAAGGGGTGGTGGCTTCCCGCTACCATCCCTTTTTCTAGAAACTATAAGGAGGAAAGTATATGGCAAGAAGCCAAAGCGCAGCGCTCGACAGAAAAAAACTCCTGGCCGATCCTATCATGGTCACAACAATTGTCGTGCTTATCGCTTTCCTTACACTATTCATTCTCTATCCACTTGCAATTCTTCTCGTGGATTCATTCGTCGGGGACGGTAAATTCGGCTTCAGTGTATTCGGCCGTATATTCCAAATGCCGACATTCACGAAGTCCATTACGAACACACTCAAGGTGGGTTTTGTAGTAGGGCTGTTATCAACAGCGGTAGGACTGCTGTTTGCTTATGTTGAAGTCTATGTGAAGATGAATAAATTCGTCGGAGGACTCTTTAAGGTTGTCAGTATGCTTCCTGTCGTATCTCCACCGTTTGTTCTCTCGCTTTCAATGATAATGTTATTCGGTAAGGCCGGAATAATCACAAGGTATGTGCTCGGAATCTACGATAACTCCGTATATGGCTTCTGGGGCATTGCGATTGTTCAATCCCTCACGTTCTTCCCTGTGTGCTACATGATGCTCAAGGGGCTTTTGAAGAACATCGACCCGTCTCTTGAAGAGGCTGCACGTGATATGGGTGCATCGAGATTCAAGGTCTTTACCTCCGTTACTCTTCCTCTTCTTCTTCCGGGACTGGGAAATGCCTTCCTCGTTACATTCATCGAGTCGATTGCAGATTTTGCCAACCCGATGATTATCGGAGGGTCCTACGACACCCTTGCTACTACTATCTACCTCCAGATTACCGGTGCCTACGATAAGCCCGGTGCTGCGGCGATGGCTGTCGTGTTGTTGTTGATAACCCTCTTCATGTTCGCCATCCAGAAGTATGTACTTGAAAAGAAGACTGCAGCTACCCTCACAGGTAAGGCATCGAGGGAGAGAATGCTCATCACAGACAGGTCTGTTAAGATTCCTCTCACTCTCTTCTGCTCGGCAGTTGCACTCTTTGTCATCATAATGTACCTCTGTGTTCCTATCGGATCCTTGTTCCCGACATGGGGCTACAAGTTCTTCCCGTTCACGACAAAGTGGTACAAACTTGTATTTACACGCTATAAAGGCCTCAAGGCATTCAAGGACTCGTTCATGCTATCTCTCATCAGTGCTCCTATAACAGCACTTCTCTCGATGATTATAAGCTACCTTGTTGTTAAGAGAAAGTTCAAGGCTAAGGGCTTCATCGAGGCCGTGAGTATGCTGGCAATGGCAGTTCCGGGAACGGTACTGGGTGTCGGGTACATCCGCGGCTTTGCGTCGGGTATTTTCCACACAGGTTTTTTGCAGGGTATATACGGCTCAGCCTTGATTCTCATCATCGTCTTTGTCGTCAGGTCTCTCCCGACAGGTACCAGAAGTGGTATATCGGCTCTGAGGCAGATAGATAAGTCCATCGAAGAAAGTGCGTATGATATGGGAGCCGATTCATTCAAGGTATTCATGACTGTTACTCTTCCGCTTATTAAGGACTCGTTCCTCAGCGGACTTGTTACTGCATTTGTTAGAAGTATCACAGCTATATCTGCAATAATACTTCTTGTCACACCGCAGTTCCTCTTAATAACTGTGCAGATCAACGAATTTGCCGAGAAGGGATCATATGGACTAGCATGTGCATTTGCGACAATCCTCATATTAATTACATACGGTTCTGTTTTATTGATGAATGTATTTATCAAACACTTCGGAACAAGCAGAAAACTCAAGGAGGCTAAATAATGGATAAGATAAAAAAAGGCGTAAAGCTGAACCATATTTCAAAGATTTACAAGGACCCCAAGACAGGGAAGGACTTCTATGCTGTAAAGGATACCTCTCTTGAAATCGAGCCGGGTAGTTTTGTCACGCTCCTCGGTCCTTCGGGTTGCGGTAAGACAACTACTCTTAGAATGATTGCCGGTTTCGAAAGCCCCGACGAGGGTGAGATTTTCCTCGGGGACGAGCCCATCAACGAGCTCACTCCCAATAAGCGTGATACCGCCATGGTCTTCCAGAGCTATGCTCTTCTTCCTCACTACAACATCTTCGACAACGTTGCGTACGGGTTAAAGATAAGGAAAATGCCGAAGGATGAGATAAGAGAGAAGGTTTTGAGAATACTCGACCTTGTTGAACTCAGCGGTATGGAAGAGAGAATGACCAATCAGCTTTCAGGTGGTCAGCAGCAGAGAGTCGCACTTGCGCGTGCACTTGTCATCGAGCCGAGTGTTCTTCTCTTTGACGAGCCACTTTCCAACCTCGACGCAAAGCTCAGAGTTCAGATGAGAACCGAGATTAGACGCATCCAGCAGGAAGTGGGAATCACAGCTATCTATGTTACCCATGACCAGAGCGAGGCTATGGCTATATCTGATAAGATTATCATCATGAACAAGGGTGTTGTTGCACAGATGGGAACTCCGGAGGAGATTTACTATCATCCTGTCGATGAATTTGTTGCAGACTTCATAGGAGAGGCAAACTTCCTCAGGGGAGACTACATCGGAGACGAAGACGGCTACGGCTTATTGAACTTCGAGGGCAATAAGCTTCCTGTTCCAAAGAAGGCAGATATGACAAAAGGTCAGAACTACACAGCAGTTCTTAGGCCTGAAGCCGCAAAGCTCAGCGACGAGGGGTATATCAAATGCAAGGTCATCGTATCATGCTTCATGGGCTCCTACCAGAACTACCATGTAATGGTCGGTAATACCCTAATCAAGCTTGAGGACCATAACCCGAAGAACAGAAAGATCTATAAGGTTGGAGAAGAGTGCTACCTTAAGGTTGATGCAGAAGCGCTTCACGTAATTTGACGACTGTCAAGGTCATATCAGGAGAGGGGTAGGTTTATCCCTCTCCTTCTTTTATGGGCTTTTGATAACGGCCTGGGAAGTATTAATTTTTATATTTACAAATATAATATCTGCAAATATATTATTATCAGTGATGATGAGTATGACATTTGTAGATAGAAAAATTGAACTCGGACAGCTCGAAGAAGAATACAGAAGGGAAGGCTCTTCCTTTGTCGTGATTTACGGCCGTCGGAGAGTGGGGAAGACCGAGCTAATCAAGAAGTTCCTTTCTGACAAGGAGGAAGTGTATTATCTTGCGACTGAAGAGGATGATGAAATCAATAGGCGTAATTTTCAGGAAGTTTTGTCCCATCTTGTCCCAATTTTAAAGAGTAACGATGTATTTTCCTGGGACACCATTTTCTCCCTCATTCCAAATGATAAAACGAAGAGGATTATCGTCATCGATGAGTTTCAATACCTCGGGGAGGTGAACCCTTCATTTCCATCAATTCTTCAGAAGGTATGGGACGAGAAGTTGAAAGAAATGAATATCATGCTGATTGTATGTGGCTCGCTTATAAGGATGATGTGCGCCCAGACGCTGAATGTAGCGAGTCCTTTATACGGCAGGCGGACGTCTTCTATGCGCATTCACCCGGTGCCGTTTGAATACTACAGTGGGTTCTGTTCCCCCGGTCTGACGAGAAGAGAAATGGTTGAAATGTACTCAGTTACCGGAGGGGTTCCGAAATATGCCTTGATGTTTTCTTCTTACAAGGATGTTTACACGGCAATTGAGAATCGTGCTCTCGATACTTCATCAATTTTACTCGATGAGCCAGAGACCATATTGCGACGTGAGGTCAACAGCATAGGAACATATTTCTCGCTTCTCAGTGCAATAGCGAGAGGGAACGAAAAGCTTGGTGACATATCGTCATATATGAATACACCTCAGACGAAGCTCACTAATCCATTAGCTGTATTGACTGAACTCGATTTAATAGAAAGGGTTGTGCCTGTTACTGTCGAAAACCCTCAGAAATGCAGAAAGGGATTATATAAAATCAAGGACCCGTACTTCAGATTCTGGTTCAAATTCATATACCCCGGACAGGCTATGCTCAACATGGGACAAACGAGGTACGTAATGGAGAGGATAAGACGTAATCTCATCGATAGCCATACGTCTTATGTTTATGAGGATATTTCTCGTGCTAAGCTAGGCTCTCTTCAGGAGGAGGGGAAACTCCCGTTTTCGTTCAACCGCATAGGAGCTTGGTGGGATAAATCAAGCGAAATCGATATCGTTGCCTACAACTCTTTCGGCTCTGATATATGCTTCGGTGAGTGCAAATTCAGAAATGAGAAAGTTGGAAAGGATGTCCTCTACCCCCTCATTGAGAAATCAAAGCTAGTTGACTGGAAGATGGAGAAGAGAAAAGAGTGGTTCGCACTCTTTTCAATCTCCGGTTTTACAGATGAAGTTATCTCTATATCAAAAGAGCGGAGCGATATCTTATTATTCGATTGATGCCTCATGCCTTCTTATTTGTCTTATTCTCTGGCTGAGTGTGGGGTGTGAGTACTCCGTTACTATAATCCACGGGTGTGGATTTATTTCACTGAGGGACTCGTTCATAAGCCTTTTGAGCGCGCTGATGAGAGCTTCTCCGTAGCCCTCAGTGGCAGCAAAGGCGTCTGCCTCATACTCGTGCTTACGGCTTATGGTATTACTGATTGTGCCGAGAAGAATGGAAAGTGGCCAGATAAGATAGGAGACAATGAGAACGGCAAAGAGGTAGTTTACGCCATCGAAGCCGAATGCCGTAAAGAGCGCGGGATACTCTAGCATTAAGCCTAGCGTAGCAATCAGAATAAGAGTCGTGAGGAAAGAGAAGGGAAGGGACTTCAGGATATGCTTATATTTTGCATGAGCAAACTCGTGTGCAAATACGGCAACTATTTCATCCGTGGAGAAGTTTTCAACTAGGTTGTCGTCAATCGATATCGTCTTTTTCCTCAGTCCCGAGCAGAATGCGTTTGATGTAGTTGTGCGCCTCGATGCATCGCGTACTACTATTCTCTTTACTTCGACATTGTATTTAGTGCATAGGGTGAGTAGCTTTGTCTTGAGCTCTCCGTCCTCAAGAGGCGTGAACTTATTGAAGAGTTTCATGAGCGGCAGGGAGAGTGCGCTTATAATAAGTGAAAATGATATGAAGAAAATGCATGTCCATATAATTGCCAGGATGCCGTATCGCGAGAAGAAGAAAATGAGAGCGAAGGCAATGAGGGTGAAAAGAAGAGTAAGGATGATGTAAGACTTCACTTTATCGAGGACGAAGGTCTTCTTTGTCGTTTTGTTCATGCCGTACTTCTCTTCTATTACGAAGGTGTCGTAATAGGAAAACGGAATACCTATCACTTCAGATATCGCAGTGACTATCAGAATGAAAAGAAAGTAGCTTAGGTATATGTTGAGGCCATCGAAGAGAGCAAAGACAGTAGCATATACATCAGCGGCGAGTAGTATGAGATTGACGATAAGAGATACGATACTCGATATCGTTTCAAGCTTGATGTTTTCCTTCTTGTAGGATTTGAAGAGGCGGTATCTATCTTCGTCATAGACGTCCCTGACTTCTTCTGGAAGCGGTAATTTCACTGCCTTTTTTGAAAGGGCGATGAGAAGAAAAGAATAAAGTTCTTTTGTGATGAAAAGAATGATTACGACTGCTTTGACCATTGTTTACTCCATGTGTGCTTCCATCTTATTGAAAAAGAAAACTCTGGCAACCCGACAATGCCACCAAGTGGTGAAAAAGTGATGTAAAGCCATAAAAATGTCCCGCTAGATGTTAATTAACGGGACAAAAGTCAAATTTATGTTTGGTGAAGTATCACTCGTGCCACTCTCTTCCGTAGTAGGAATCAAGGTAGAGTGCCTTAATCTGGCTTATAAGAGGATAGCGCGGGTTGGAGCCTGTGCACTGGTCGTCGAATGCCTTGACTGAAAGTTCGTCAACAACAGATAAGAATTCGTTCTCATCGACGCCCCATTCCTTGATGGATGCCGGTATTCCCAGTTCCTTCTTGAGGCTTTCAATTCCCTTAATAAGTGCATCAACTCTCTCGTTGAGTGTCATTTCCGGAGTGGTGACAACATACTCTGTGTTCTTTGTGTTGTTCACAGGAGTTGCGATGTAGTCTGCAACACGTGCATATCTTGAAACTACTGACGGATACTCATATTGCGGGAATGCTGCCATCTTTGTCGGGTTATCGTTAGCATTGAAGCGAATGATATTCGTCAAAAGAAGTGCATTCGCCATTCCGTGCGGTACATGGAATTGTGCACCAAGCTTATGTGCCATCGAGTGGCAGAGGCCTAAAAATGCGTTACTGAATGCCATTCCGGCCATTGTGGATGCATTATGAACCTTCTCTCTAGCCTTTACGTTCGTGCCGTCCTTATAAGCCTCGGGGAGGTACTTGAAGATTACCCTTGCTGCCTCAAGCGATAGTGCATTGGTGTAGTCTGTACTCATACTTGAGACAAGTGCTTCTAAGGCATGTGTCAGGACATCGAGACCGCAGGATGCTGTGAGACCTTTTGGCTGACCGACGGCAAGTTCACTGTCGATGATTGCCATGCTCGGGGTGAGTGCATAGTCTGCAATAGCCCACTTCATGCCAGTCTTTTCATCTGTGATAATTGCAAACGGTGTTACTTCACTTCCTGTTCCACTTGTTGTAGGTATACATACAAGCTTTGCCTTCTTACCCATGTTCGGGAAAGCATAGACACGCTTACGTATATCCATGAACCTCAATGCCAGGCCTTCGAACTTTACTTCCGGATGCTCGTACAGAAGCCACATAATCTTTGCTGCGTCCATAGGTGAACCGCCTCCGACAGCAATGATTACATCAGGGTTGTATGCGTTTACAAGCTGCATTGCTGTGTTGATTGTCCCAAGTGTCGGATCGGGTTTTACCTGATGGAAGACCTCTGTTTCTACTCCGATTAATTTCAATGTGTCGGTGATCTTGTCAATCATGCCGGAGTTGAAGAGGAAGCTGTCTGTAACGATGAATGCTCTCTTCTTTCCTTCAAGTTCCTGAAGAGCGACAGGAAGACAACCATATTTGAAGTAGATTTTAGGCGGAAGTTTGAACCAAAGCATATTTTCTCTCCTCTCTGCAACTGTCTTGACGTTTAAAAGGTGTTTCGGCCCGACGTTCTCGCTTATGGAGTTGTTTCCCCAGCTTCCGCATCCGAGTGTCAAACTTGGTTCAAGGCGGAAGTTGTAGATGTCGCCGATAGCGCCCTGGGATGCTGGCATGTTGATAAGTACTCTACTTGTCTTGACTATTCTTCCGTATGCATTGACCTTGTCGTCAAGCTTTTCGTCGCAGTAGAGAACAGATGTGTGTCCGAATCCTCCCATGGAGATGAGCTTAGCCGCCATATCACAACCTTCTTCGAAAGTCTGGCATTCATACATGCCGAGAACAGGGGAGAGCTTTTCGTGCGCAAACGGCTCATCAAATGCGATATTCTTTACTTCTCCGATAAGAACCTTTGTGTTCTCAGGTACACTGAAGCCTGCGATTTCGGCGATTTTATATGCCGGCTGTCCGACAATCTGAGGGTTGACCGAGCCTCTCTTTGGGTCGAGGATAATCGGGGAGAGCTTTGTCATCTCATCCTTTGTGAGGAAGTGTGCTCCTTCTTCCTTCAAGAGTTTCTTGACTTCCTTATAGATATTCTTATGGCAGATTACAGTCTGCTCGGAAGCGCAGATCATACCGTTATCAAATGTCTTACTCATGAGGATGGAAGCAACAGCCATCTTTAAATTAGCGCTCTCGTCGATGAGGGCGGGTGTGTTTCCGGCGCCGACTCCTATTGCAGGCTTACCTGAAGAGTATGCACTCTTGACCATTCCTGGTCCGCCTGTTGCAAGAATCAGGTTAATATACTGGTGCTTCATGAGGTAATCAGTCTTTTCGAGTGTCGGCTCGTCAATCCAGCCGATGATATCCTCCGGAGCTCCAGCATTCACTGCTGCTTCGAGGACTATACGTGCTGCGTCGACTGTGCACTTCTTTGCCCTCGGGTGGGGGCTGAAGATGATTGCGTTTCTTGTCTTGAGTGCGATGAGGGCCTTGAAGATAGCCGTACTTGTCGGGTTTGTCGTCGGGATGATTCCACATATTACACCCTTTGACTCAGCAATCTTCTTTATTCCGAATCCCTTGTCTTCTTCTATGATGTCACAGGTCTTGTCATCCTTATATTTGTTGTAGATATATTCAGCTGCGAAGTGATTCTTAATAACTTTGTCTTCAACAATTCCCATTCCTGTCTCTTCAACTGCATCGAGGGCAAGTGGTATTCTGGCATTGTTTGCGGCAATTGCAGCCTGACGGAAAATCTCATCGACTTTCTCCTGCGGGTAAGTAGCGTAAACGCGCTGTGCGTTCTTGACGCGGGTAATCATTTCCTCCAGTTCAAGCTGGCCGGGAAAGAGTTCTTTGGCTTCTGACATGTTGTGTCTCCTATAATCGATATAAACTTATAGATAAAAATTTAGATACTGTCAATACATTTAAGATAAATTTTTATTCAATTGCTAATGCCTTGAGATTGAAGAAATAATATGACAAAAAACATGATAATGAAAAGATGGTGATATTTTCATATACCGTCTACCTTTCTTCTATTCAAAATGAATTTTTTGTTGGATAATCATCTCGTGCTTAAATATTACATACTTGAAGTCTTTGTTCAGATTGCAATTGCATCGTACGCCCCGTATGTGCAGATAGTACTACGCAACAAGGGGTACTCCTACGGCCTGACGGGGGTCATAATCGCACTCGGGCAGGTTGCTGCGATTGTCGGGCCTCTGTTGATTTCCACTCAGACCGATAGGAGGGGAAAGACAAAGCCCTATCTCATCATTGCTGCAGCCGTCAGCATCATCAGTGCTGTTCCTTTTTACCTATGCGGTAACACTGCTCTTGTAATAGTAAGTGTCTTCATACTTGATGCATTCTTCTGGAGCTTCAATCCTCTATGTGATGGTTTTATAAATAGGAAGCTTGGAAAGGAACGCTATAAGTACGGCATAATAAGGGCGACGGGAACATTCAGCTATATGGCAGCCCTTGTCTTCTTTGCCGTCACGGGGTTTCCCGACGAGAGCAACAATACTTCAATTTTGACATCTTTCCTTATTTTCATTTCTTTGTTGATGGTGTCTTTTTTGATTCAGAGTGATGATGGAAGAGAGAAGAAGAAAGGGGAGAGGAAGTCTTTCTCGTTTTCCTGGTTTAACAGGAACTTCTACATCTTCATGCTTATTGTCTTCTTTACACGTATTGGACAGTCTGTTATAGAGAAGCTTCTTGCTTCCTACATGACGGAGAGTCTTCATCTCGGCGGATACTTCTCCCTCTTTATCGCCATCGGAGCACTATTCGAGTTTGTATCCATGATAATCTTCGGCCGTCTTCTCGAGAAAAAGAAGGTGACGCCACTCTTTATGCTACTTTTGTCGAGTATTGCACTCTTTATAAGGCTCTTGATGTACCTTATTCCGAACATCTATGTATTTGCACTTGCCCAGACGCTTCACGGCCTTACCTTCGGCGCATGCCATGTTGCGGCAACAACGTATACATCCGAAAATGTTTCAAGCGAGCACTATGAAGTGGGAATGGCCATATATTGGGCTGTTGCGACAAACTTTGCCGAGATGCTCGGCTCTCTATGCGGAGGCTTTGTCATTGAGAAGTGGGGATACCCGACACTCTTTGCCTCCTATTCTCTCTTCCCATTCATTGCAACAGTACTTCTTCTTGTTTTCTACAGAAGGCTGGGTTCTTCTCAAGGCGTGAAAAATAGGTGAAGAAGCATATGGTAATCAGACTCGAGCACAAGAGCCATCCGAACGGGTACCCCATAGCAATCGAAAGTACCGTGTTCGATATGTAGTTCTTTATTACAAAGAGATAGACCTGCCTCATAAGGACGAAGGAGAAGAGCATAATGACCATCGGAGCCTGACTCTTCCCCGCGCCCCTTAAGGCACTTCCGTATACCTGATTGAAGGTGCAGAGTACATAGAATGGGCTGAGAGCTCTGAGAAAGAGTGTTCCGTATTTAACGACTTCGCTCTCGTCTGCGCTTATGAAGAATTCAACAACACGAGGCGCAAAATAGACAATCGGGATAAGAAGCAGAATCGTGACGATGATGCCACTGAGGAGAGCTTTGTTGGCGCCGTCACGAGCTCTCTTAACGTTACCCGCTCCTATGTTCTGCCCGACAAACGTCATTGCTGCTAGTCCCAGCGATTGCATTGGAAGGAATAAAAGCTGATCGACTTTGGAGTAGGCCGTCCAGCCTCCCATGACATCGGTACCGAAGTAGTTGATATAAGACTGGACAAATACGTTGGAAAAGGATGTAACTGCCATCTGCACTGCACTCGGAAGTCCGATAAGAATAATCGATTTCAATATTGAAGTGTCAAAACAGAACTTCTTGAAACTGATTTTTATAGGGCTGTCGGTCTTGAAAAGGGCGATTATGGTAAGGACTGCAGATACTCCCTGGCTGATTATTGTCGCCCACGCTACTCCTGCCGTTCCCATATTGAAGTAGATGACGAACACAAGGTCGAGAACAATATTGAGAAGGGCGGAAATGCATAGAAAGATAAAGGGAAGGCGAGTGTTCCCCACAGCACGGAAGATAGCTGAGCCCATGTTATAGAGCATGAGGCCGATTAAGCCTGCAAAATATATCGAAAGATATATCTCCTGCTCGAGGGCAACTTCCTCTGGAGAGTTCATCATATCGAGAAAGAGGGGAATCATCCCCAGTCCCAGAGCTGTCATGATAGTGCTCAAGATGAGCATGAAGATGATGAACGTATGTGTTGCGCGCGAGATGTTTTCTTCGTCCTTTCCCCCGAAGTATTGTGATATTACGACGCTTGCACCGGTGGAGAAGCCGCCGGCAAAACCTATGAGCATGTTGGTTATCGAGCTGACGGTCCCTACGGCGGAGAAGCTGTTCTTCCCGACGAAATTACCCACGCACCAAGTATCGAAGGTGTTGTAGAGCTGCTGGAAGAGCTGCCCCATGAGAATTGGGAATGCAAATGATATAATCAGCGGATATATGCTTCCTCCCGTCATGTCGAGAGTGGAGTTGTTCTTTTTCAATTTGTTGTCCTTTTCTCTTACGATATATCCAAAAGGTGGATTTGTTAAGCAAAGAAAATGCCACCAGAGAAGGTGGCAGGAGGAGTTATGAAAAAAAATACCGGAACAAATAAAAATAGCTACCGTTCTGATAGCTATTTTTCCTTTGTTTCTTCCATTCTCCCCGGGAGGGATTTGAACCCCCGACAGGGTGGTTAACAGCCACCTGCTCTACCGACTGAGCTACCGGAGAATGTTTCAACAAGAGCACTTTAGTTCAAAAGCCGATTAGATGTCAATAGAGAATGGAAAAAAATGAAAAAAAGCTGAAAAGTGGTTTCCGGCATGTTGTCTCGAATTAAAAAGTGAAGAGCAATGACAGCGAAAGATGAGAAAGTTTGCATTTGTCCCGAAATGATAGTAGTTTACGCGATTTTCGTTGTTGATTTTTGCTAATTTAAATCATAGCATATAGTTATATTTGACGGGAGGGATTGATTATGGGGTCGAAGGACAGCACGACAAAAGAGTATATAAGAGATAACAAGGTATTTGCGGATGCATTCAACTACTTTCTTTATGACGGGGAAAGCGTAATCGACCCGGATGACCTAAAAGATCTCGATTCAACGGAACTTGCTATCCCGTATTACGAAGACAAGAAAAAGGGAATTCAGACCGAGAGTGAGCAGAGATTCAGGGATGCACTAAAAGAAACAGTCATCATGTGCAATGATAAAGCAACTTATGTCATTCTCGGCGTCGAGAACCAGAGCGACATAAACTACGCAATGCCTGTGAAAAATATCGTCTACGACACCCTGCAATACAGTAGACAGGTGACAAAGATGGCAAAACTTCACCGAGAGAAATGGAAGGAGTTACATCCCGGAGAGAAGCCGAAGCAGGAGGAGTTCCTTTCAGGTATTGAAAAAGAAGACAGGCTTACTCCTGTTATTACACTTGTCATCCACTTCGGAGATAATAAATGGGACGGCCCGATGACGCTGAGACAAATGATGGCAACTGACGACGAGAAGATTCTCTCCTTTGTTCCGGACTACAGAATAAACCTTATCGAGCCGGCAGGGATGACAATCGAAGAAATAGCAAAGTTCCGCTCTACGCTGAGGGAAGTCTTCAGCTTTATAAAATATTCAAAAAACAAGGAAAAGCTGTTAGAGTATTTAGAGACAGAGGAAAGGATGACTCATCTTGATGTTGAAGCAGCCAAGGTGATTAAAGCTGTAACAAACTCAAGGATTAACATTCCAGAAGGAATGGAGGAGGTTGACATGTGTCAGGCTGAGAGAGAATGGGGAATGGAGAGAGAAGCAACGGGAATAAAAATAGGACGAGCTGAGGGACATAAGGAAGGACGAGCTGAGGGACATAAGGAAGGACGAGCTGAGGGAATCACGGAAGGTCGCGATGAAGGAAAACTTCAGATGTCTAAGCTTATAAACATTCTTTTTGATGAAAATCGACTTGAAGATATAAAGCGAGTTGCCGAAGACAAAGACTACTGTGATAAGCTCATAAAAGAGTTTAAGCTCGATGTGTAGGTGACTAACATATGACATGCAGTGACTCATCATTTACCATCCCTGAAGAAGAGGATACAGAAGATATGTGTCAGGCTGAAAGAGAATGGGGAATGGAGCAAAAAGCAGAGGGACGAGCAGAAGGACGTGATGAAGGAAAACTTCAGATTTCTAAACTTATAAATATCCTTTTTGGTGAAAACCGTCTTAATGACATAAAGCGTGTCACCGAAGATAAAGACTACTGTGATAAGCTCATAAAAGAGTTTAAGCTCGATGTGTAGGTGACTAACATATGACATGCAGTGACTCATCATTTACCATCCCTGAAGAAGAGGATACAGAAGATATGTGTCAGGCTGAAAGAGAATGGGGAATGGAAAAATATAAAGAAGGGTATGAAAAAGGGTTGCTTCGGGTGGCGAAACTTGTAAATATCCTTCTCTCTGAAAAACGACTCGAGGACGTGAAGCGAGCTGTGGTAGACAAAGGGTACCGCGACAGGCTCCTAAGAGAGTTCAAGCTGGACTGTTAGTTTTGTTATTTGACCGTAGAAAACCTACATTTCTAACCATGATGAAAGAGTCAGCCACCCGGGAAGGGTGGCTCTGTTTTACTTCGTTGTCTTGAACTCTTTGGGTACCGGGTTTCTTCCGTCCCAGATAATCTGTCTGAAATGCATCGGGTCGGTATTTCCTTCGGTGTTGATCATGAAAATCAACGAGTCCTCGTTTATGTTGAGCGCCTCTTTGAGCTTATCGTCCTCATTTTCTGTAAGGAGAGAATAGAGTGCGCCGAGCGGGACTGCACCACTTTCACCGCTTATGACAAACGGGTCGCCTTTGAGAGGACATGAGAGTATTCTCATACCGCGTGCTGCAATGTAGTCAGGAACTTTGATGAAGATATCTGCATTGTGAGATAGAATATCGAATGCAATCGGGGATGCTTCTCCGCATGCCAGTCCTGCCATGATTGTATCTAAGTCTCCCTTTACGCTGTGGCACTTTCCATCCCCAGCCTTGATTGACTCATATACGCAAGGTGCCTTGTCGGGTTCGACAACGATGAAGAGTGGAGGATCATCCGGGAAGAGTGCACTGTAGAAGCCAACGACAGATGCTGCGAGCGCGCCCACTCCCGCCTGCACGATAACGTGTGTCGGTTTCTGTATGCCCATTCCCGAGAACTGCTCCTGCGCCTCTAATAGCATTGATGTATAGCCCTGCATAATCCATGTGGGTATTTCACTGTATCCAGGCCAGGATGTGTCGCTTATTACATACCAGCCGTATTTCTCTGCGTCCTCTGCTGCACGCCTTACTGCATCGTCATAGTTGCCGTCTACTACGATAACCTCGGCGCCATACTTCTTTATTGCATCTATACGTGCCTGTGTTGTCTCAGAGTGAACATAAATCTTGCACTTGTGGCCGAGCATCTTTGCAGCCCACGCGAGTCCCCTTCCGTGGTTGCCGTCTGTTGCTGAGCAGAATGTAATATCACCAACCTTATCATGGCACTCCTTACTTACAAGGTACTCGAAGCTGAGTTCCTCTTTCTCCTTTCCGAGGAGCTTTTTGATGAAGCGGTAGATTGCAAATGAGCCACCCATGACTTTAAAGGAGTTGAGCTCAAGTCTCATTGCTTCGTTCTTGATGTAGATGCCTCCCACTCCGAGCATCTGTGAAAGGTTCGGAAGGGCAAGTAGCGGTGTCATCTTATATCCTGGAATCTGACGGTGGAATTTCCTTGCTTCCCGGGCAATCGAGACGGGGAACATCTCTTTGGCTTTAGCGGAGTCTTTCTTTGTTAAATCTCCGTTATTGTGGATTATGTATTCGTAATCGTTAATCATATCTCACCTCTATTGCATATATGTTAATAATATTTCTATAAATTGCAATATTCCGAAAGAATTTTATAAAAGTTTACGAATACATAAATATTATTGAAAAACTTTGATGTAAAGTTAAAGCAAATAAAAATCCCCACAACTTAATGCCATGGGGATGTATGATTTTATCCTTTATCAGCTGAAAGAGTGGATAATGGAAGAGATTTCGTCCATCTTTTCCTTGAGCATTTCTTCTGTTCTTGCTTCACAGACAATTCGGAGGAAAGGCTCTGTATTCGACTTACGAACACTGAACCACCAGTCGGGGTATTCAATTCTGTAGCCGTCGAAATCCATGACCTTATCTGCATTATGAGCATATTTCTCATAGAGAGCTGAAATAGCGCCGTCCTTGTTCTCGAGCTTGAAGTTTGTCTCGTGGGAGTTTGCGTATACGATAACGTCCTTGAGGAATGAAGAGAGGGTCTTTCCTTCCTTCTTGAGTTCTTTTACAACGTTGAGTACTAAGAGGGAAGCGAGAACACCGCTGTCGCAGTTGCCGAATTCTCTGAAGTAGTAGTGGCCTGCAAGTTCTCCGCCGAATACGCCGTTGATTTCCCTTATCTTGAGTTTTGCGTATGCGTGTCCGACCTTCCAGATTGTGTTCTTCCAGCCTTCCTTCTCGAGGTAGTCTGTTGTGCTCTTACTTGTTCTTA
>CAVJEL010000039.1:0-17544 GCA_963648635.1 Ruminococcus intestinalis | reverse complement strand
GACCATAGAGAAGTGGAAATACCCGTTCCCATCCCGAACACGGAAGTAAAACGCTCCTTCGCCGATGGTACTGGAGTTTGTCTCCGGGAGAGTAGGTCGTCGCCAGCTTTTTTTATTGTAATTTATTAATATGAATAGATTAATTTGGTAATGCGATGAGCATTATCAAATTTACAGGTGGCTATAGAGAAGTGGAAATACCCGTTCCCATCCCGAACACGGAAGTAAAACGCTTCATCTCCGATGGTACTGGAGTTTTTCTTCGGGAGAGTAGGTCGCTGCCTGTTTTTTATTTCATTTCATTTCTTTTTCTTATTTTTCTATTTTGTCTCCTTTAATGGGAGTAATGATGATCCTTCTTTGAAAATTCTTATTTCTCTTTTTTAATGAATATCGTTTTTCTTTATGCTATACTTTTTTTATGGCGTTAATTCCTTTTTTTAAACCAACATTATTCAGAAAGGACATGGATGCAGTGCTGCAGACAATGGTCGATGAGAAGATTGGGCCGGGCGAGAAGAAGAGACAGTATGTCAAAGCATTTTCGTCGTACCTTTCTCTTGAGGGCGGAGTAGCGCTTCGTAGCTACGTCGATGCAATTGTTCTATCTTTAAAATCCCTGGGACTGGAAGAAGGGGATAAAGTAGCACTCTCTGTTTTTACGCCGTATATATACCTCGAAGCACTTGATAGATTAGCTCTTAAACGTTGTATTTGCGATATCGACGACGATTTGATGATAGATACGGAAAAAGTTAAGGAGAATCTTGAGAGTGGCGTCAAGGCAATGGTTCTTTTTCACCCCTTGGGGAATATACCATCGGACGAAGAGAAGTATAAGGAGCTGGGGATTCCAATTCTTGAAGATATAACAGAGTCCCTGGGCTCCATTATGGACGAAAGAAAGCCGGGGAACATAGGAGACGTAGTGATTCTCTCGACAGAGGAGGATTCCATCTGTTCTACAGCAGGCGGCGCGATAGTACTTAGTAACAGCAACGAAAAGATTGAAAGCATTAAAAAGGATGTAAATCCTTATATTGAGCTACCTGATATGAACGCTTCTCTTGGCCTCATCCAGCTCGATAAACTCTCGTCAGTCGTCGAGAGAAGGAGAGTTATATATAACACGTATCTATCGGAAGCAAGACGCAAAAACAGGGTTAAGGTATTTGGTAAGGGCGATGTGAATTTCCTCACTAACGGCTATGGTTTTTCAGTCATCCCACATATGAGGCCGGATGAGGTTATAGAGGAAGCGAAGAAATATTCCGTTACTGTCCGTAAGACCTTTTCCAGAGCTGTCGGAAAAGACTACCAGGATAAGTTTGATTCCTTCCCTCTGGCATTTGAATACCTATCGCGTGCTGTAAGTTTTCCTCTCTATCCCTTTTTATCGTCGAGTGAGATACAGACAGTACAGAAAGTAATCGGAATTTTGAGGTAAAAGTGAAAAGCAGTATAAAAAAAGCCATAATTGTTGCACCCAGAGTTAAAGAAGAGAGTCATAAGATTTCCCTTGAGATAGAAGACTACCTCAAAAGCAAGGATATCGAGTGCACGACGCTTTTCATCGATTCAACGAAGGGAAATGCAGTGCTAGATCCTACGATAGACCTCGTAATACCGCTCGGAGGTGACGGTACGGTGCTTTATTGCGCCCGCGCTGCAGTAAAGACCGGGGCTTTGTTGTTTCCGATAAATCTCGGAACTTTCGGCTATATAACGGAGATAGAGACAACGGAGTGGAAGGAAGCCTTCAACCTCTTTCTTGAAAGCGGGAAGAATGTGTCGCCACGCCTTATGCTGAGGTGCTTTGTATATAGAGACGGTAAAAAGGCTTTTGAAAGTTATGCCCTTAATGAGGCTGTAGTATGCTCCTCGGGTATTGCAAAGGTTGTTTCACTCAAACTCGACATAGACAATACTTTTGCCGGCAATTTCCGTTCCGACGGCATGATTGTGGCAACCCCTACAGGCTCGACAGGATACTCCCTTGCGTCCGGTGGTCCTATTCTCGATACAGATATTAAAGGCCTTGTCATAACTCCTATCTGCCCGTTTGCACTTTCAAACAGACCCCTTGTCACGGGAAATAAGACAATAGCAATTGAAGTAAGGGAAAATCAAAGGACAGATATTTGTCTCACAGTCGACGGACAGGTATATTTTGAACTCAAAGAGAAAGATAGAATCGTATGCAGAATGAGCGGTAAGAGTGTAAAGCTCATACACTCATCAAAGCGTAATTTTACTGAAGTTGTCAGAGAGAAACTTCATTGGTCGGGAGAAATGAATGATAGAGTCCCTCTATGTAAGTAACTACGTTCTTATTGATAAACTGGATTTGGAGTTTTCTTCCGGCCTCAACGCAATTACTGGAGAAACAGGGTCGGGTAAATCAATTATCATGGGAGCAATATCTCTCCTTTTGGGTGCCAAAGCCGATAAGGAGGATGTGAGAAAGGGTGAGGATAAGGCCGAGATATCTGGAGTGTTTTATACCCATTCTCCTCTTGTTGCTTCCTTCCTCTCTTCTCGTGATATAGACCTTGAAGACAACAGGCTTGTCATAAGGCGTGTTATACGTAAAGAGGGAAGGACAAGCTACTCCGTCAACGGTGTACCGCTTTCTTTAAAGGAAGCCGAAGAACTCGGGGAATTACTTGTCGACTTTTCGTCCCAGCACGCACATCACTCCCTTATGAAGAAGGATGTGATGCGCGAGATTCTTGACGAATTCTCCTTGTCTCTTCCTGCGCTCTCGGATTACCAGACGGCATATAAACTATACATCGCTACAGAAAAGGAACTTGATGATACAAAGAGGGAGATAGAAAAGAGCAGGGAGGAGAAGGACTATATGTCCTATTGCCTCGACGAAATTGAAAAAGCAGATATAAAAATCGGAGAAGAGGAAACACTTAAGGATAACCTCAAAAAGCTATCGAACAGCGAGAGTTTAATCGAATCCTCAGAGCTCTCGTCCCAGAGCCTGAGGGAGGCAAAAGGGGTACTCTCTTCGGCACTGGAGAGCATGAGAAAAGCGCTTGGTGTCGACTCATCGCTCTCGGGTTATGTCGATAGGCTTGAGAGTGCATCGATTGAAGTTGACGATATTTATGAAAGCATGCGTGATTACCTTTCCTCCCTTTCCTTCAGTGAAGGCGAGATGGAAGAGATGAATACACGACTCTCCATTATCCAACGCATCAAAAGGCGTTACGGCGGAAGCGTTGAAAGTGTACTTAAAACTAAAGAGGAGTATCGCGAGAAATTAGCGCTGATAAATGACAGCAGTGAACGCATATCTGAGCTCGAGAAAAACAAGGAGAAGTATAGAAAAGAAGCCACAGTGCTCGCTGAGAAATTATCCGCGCTGAGGCATAAAGGAGCGGGGGACTTCAGTAAGAAAATCGAGAACACACTCCATCAACTTGGAATGGAGAATGCCCTATTCAATATAAGTGTTACTGACGACGAGATGGGGTTATATGGAAAGGACAGAATCGAATTTCTGATTACACCCAATAAGGGTGAGAAGACAAGTCGCATTGAAGAGAGTGCATCGGGCGGAGAACTCAGCCGCATAATGCTTTCGATTAAAGCATCATCCAATCAATCGGGAGGAGTTGAGACGCTTCTATTTGACGAGATTGACGCCGGGCTTGGGGGCACTGTTGCATCATCCGTTGCCGAAGAACTACTCGAGCTCAGTAAAAAAAGCCAGGTTATAACAATTACGCACCTCGCGCAGATAGCATCCCGTGCTGACGGCCACTATGTTGTGTCGAAGGAGACAGTTGGCGATAGAACCCATAGCTCGATTAGAGCGATAGAGGGAGAAGAGAGAGAGAAGGAGATAGCGCGCCTCCTTAGCGGGAATATTACAGATATATCTCTTTCGCACGCAAGGGAAATGCTCTCTCATAAGTAAATGAAGGGGTGTTTTCTAGTTTCTTTCTCACTTAATACTCCGTTACTTGCACTTATGTAAAAGTAATTAAAAACTCCACTTCGTTGACTAAAACAGCATTTTTTTAATAAAGTATTGGTGGAGAGAATAGATAGTATGATACTTGTTAATCTTGAGTCATTGTCTACATCTGAGTTGAGAAATCTCTCTCAGCAGGAGATGATAGATGGCTTTGAAGATATGGATAGGGATGAGCTTATTTCCTGTCTTACGGAAAAGTATGAGGAAGAAAACTCTAACACCGACAGTGATGAGAACATAGCCAAAACTGTAAATGTCAAGAATATCAACAGCCTCTCGGACAATGTAAATCATACTCAACTCATGACCGAGCTACCGGGAATGGAAGGGCTGCCTTCAACATACGAAGAGACGTCGATTCATTTTCTATATAAAAACTGTGACTGGGGTTATGTCTTCTGGTCTGTTTCTTCTATAGATATGCAGAAAATAACAGAGGGTAACGGTTCGTTGCTTCTTGTTGTCACGATGGTCGATTCTAGCGGCCACAAGGAGACATACGATATTCTGATAGCTGACGACGATAGGTCTTGGAATATAGGATTTTCCAAGGATGCCGTTGAATGCTTTGTCTCCCTTGTTGTCGAATACCCGGAGGGAAAGAGAGACCTTCTTGTTCAATCTGACTGCGTTCATCTTCCCACGTCCTACTGGCTTGAACACAGCTCTGAGATGAAGGAAAACGATCCACTTTTCAAAGTATATTTATCGCTTATCACAACAAAGACGGGCGAGATTATAACAAACTCAACTGTTCAGGAAATCATCAAAAAGTACAGGGCGGAGGACTGCAAATAATATGAACACTATCAATTTGATTCTCCATGCTCATCAGCCGTATGTAAGGCACCTTGAATACGAGAAGTTCCTCGAAGAAGACTGGCTTTATGAGGCCCTCAACGAAACATACCTTCCTCTTTTGAGGATGCTGAGTAGGCTAGTTGAAGACAGGGTTAACTTCAAGCTGACACTCTGTTTTTCACCAACCCTTTGTACAATGCTTTCCGACTCCGCTCTCCAGGACAGGTTCGTCGGCTATATGAACAGGCACATAGAACTCGGGGAGAAGGAAGTAAAGAGAACAGAGAACGAGGATAGGGACTGCCATCGTATTGCAATGCATTACCTTGACGAGACGAAGAGGAACCTCAGCGTATATGAAGCTTTCTCCCGTAATATCCTTTCGGGGTTTAAGAAATTCAGCGACATGGGTTTTGTCGAGCTCATTGCTAGTGCTGCAACACACGCATATCTTCCGCTCTATAAGGACTATCCAAGTGCAGTAAATGCAGAGGTTAGTGTCGGAATTAAGACGCACCGCGAAATCTTTGGGGAGAATCCGAAGGGGTTCTGGCTTCCCGAGGCCGGGTACTATCCGGGCCTGGACGAAATACTGCTTAAGAACGGTATTGAATGGACACAGTGTGCATCCCAGACCGTCATCACAAGCCCTGATAAGTCCCTTTACGGCGGCTACAGGCCTATCCTCCTTCCATCGGGTCTCTATGCGTTTGCCGGTGACTGGTCGCTCTCGAGCTTGATTTGGTCAAATAAAACTGGATATCCCTGCGACAGCGATTACCGCGAGTTCTATAGAGATATCGGGTACTATTTGCCGATGGAGTATGTCGGACCTTATATGCACGAGCCTTCAATTCGTGTATTCACCGGATACAAGTACTTCGCCATTACAAGTAAGGGCGAAGACAAGAACTACTACTCCATCGATAAGGCAGAAGAGAAGGTGAGACTCCATGTCGAGAACTTCCTCTACAATATAAGGAAGAAGGGTACTCTTCTTGATGCATCGAACATAAGCGACCATATCTTCAATCTTCCATTCGATGCCGAGCTTTTCGGTCACAGATGGTATGAGGGTATATCATTCCTCGAGCTTTTGATTAGAGAAATCAATAAGGACAGCTCTACATACAGAATGGAAGTTCCGTCCTCCTTAATCGGGCACGAAGGTGATAGGTACGACAAGATAAGACTCAATGAATCTAGCTTGGGAAGCCACGGAGGATCGGATAACTGGCTTGACTCATCAAACTGCGATATATACCCACACCTTTTGAAGGCTGTTGAGAGAATGCAGGAACTGAGGGAGCGTTTCCCGAACCAGGGAACACTGAAGAGAAGATTCCTCAATCAGGCTTTAAGGGAGCTTCTTCTTGCCATGGCTTCCGACTGGCCTAGCATCATCCACGACAACACTTCCGTGAGTTATGCACGTAAGCGTATCGAGGGCCATATATCATCATTCAACGTCGTACATTCATCGATGTGCCGTAATACCGTAAATACGGAATGGCTCATCAACAGCGAAAAGCGCAATGCGATTTTCCCGAATATTGACTATAATGATTTTTCTGCATAATTATTTATAGGATAAAAAGTTGAAGAGGAGGAAAAGTTAAAATTTCCTCCTTTTTTCGTTTTGTGAAAAAAAGCTGTTGACACTATTTGAGTAAATCCCTAATATACTTCTTGTTCATGCGGCCGTGGTGGAATTGGTAGACACGCTAGCTTGAGGTGCTAGTGCTTTAACGGGCTTGGAGATTCGAGTTCTCTCGACCGCAGAATTTTTTTTTGGAGGATTAGCTCAGCGGGAGAGCGCCTGCCTTACAAGCAGGATGTCACAAGTTCAATCCTTGTATCCTCCACTCGCCAGGTTATCCTGGTATTTTTTTTGTCTCATATCGACATATAGAGGTAAATTGTTTATCCTGTTCAAGAGGTAAACATGTCGGAAGAATTTCTCACTCAATATACTCTTACTTTTGTTATTTATGCTTTTGTCGGCTATATATGCGAAGTTATTTATTGCTCGATAGGTCAGCGTAAACTTGTCAACCGTGGCTTTTTATACGGGCCCTGGCTTCCCATTTACGGATTCGGCGGTTTAATCGTCAATATATGTCTACTGCCATTGAAGAGTTATCCTATTCTTGTATTTATCCTTGGTATGATATTGACAAGCATAGTCGAGTACATAGGGTCATGGGGACTTGAGAAAATCTTCTCAATCAAGCTCTGGGACTATTCAAAGCACTTCTGTAATATAAACGGAAGGGTGTGCCTCCTCAATTCAACTCTCTTCGGTATTATGAGTATATCACTCGTGTACCTTGTACAGCCTTATATCGACATCCTTCTGACTCTTATTCCTATAGCAATTAAGTATTACCTCGCTGATGTACTCAGAATACTCTTTGCCGTCGACTTAACGATGAGCACAATCAAGATGAGTGCATTCAAGAAGGCAATTAAGGCTGCTGCTCTCAAGGCAAAGGAAATCGAGACAAAGGCAAAGGAATATGCTGCACTCGGTAAGCTTGAAGCTGAGAAGGAGTTCAAGGCTCGCATGGAGAAGGAGAGCACGGAAACGAGGAACAGCTTCGGCGTACAGTACAGAAGAATACTCTCTGCCTTCCCGAATGCAACTGCTCATAAGGGCGATTTGAAGGATGAACTTGTTCGTATGCAGAACTGGGCGAGGGAGAGAAAGGAAGCTGTAGAAGAATACAGAAAGAATCTCAAGGCCCTCAAAAGCGAGTACAAGGACAAGGTGAAGGAAATCAACTCCAATAAGGGAAAGGTGAATGACTGAATATCTGGAAGTATTGAAGAAGGTCGAAAGCCTTAAAGAGAATGTTACTCTTGTTGCTGTATCGAAGACAAAGCCCTATAGCGATATCCTCTCGGCGTACTCCGACGGCGCAAGAATATTCGGAGAAAACAGAGTCCAGGAGATAGAGGAGAAGTTCCCGCTCTCCAGGCCCGAAGGAATGAAAGTGTACCTAATCGGGCAGCTACAGAGAAACAAGGTCAAAAAGGCCGTGGGACTTGTTGACAGGATTGAGAGTGTCGATTCCATTCCGCTTTTGGAGAAAATCAACTTTGAGTGCGCTCTAATCGGAAAAAAGATGGATATCCTCTTTGAAGTCAACTCATCGGGAGAGGAGCAGAAGGCAGGCTTCAGGGATAAGGATGAACTCATTAAGGCTGTAAAGGAAGCCGAAACTCTCGAGTGGGTTAATCTTATCGGGCTTATGACTGTTGGTCCGCTCGGAGGCGACAGGGAGAAGAACAAAAAGGCCTTCGCTTATACAAAAGCTCTCTTTGATGAGATTTCCGCCTTTCACCCACTTACAGTCCTTTCCATGGGAATGAGCGGGGACTGGATGGACGCAATTGAATGCGGGAGTACCGAAGTCAGAATCGGAAGTGCAATTTTCGGGAGTAGGGGATGAAAAGGGCCGGTATTTTCCTTCTAATATTTCTCGTATCACTATCCTCTCTTTTTCCTGAGAAGCTGACACATACAAGCCTCAAATATGAGTATGAGGAGTACAAAAGCGAGGAGTTTCCAATCTGGACAAGAGAGCTCAGGCGTGCCGAGATACTCTTCTTCGGCTCCTATGTATTCTCAATCCCCATTGCTGGCCTTTCGCTATCGGCACTAAGGAGCGTCAATGCAATACCTAGCGCTCAATCGACTGAGAAGAATGCTCTTTTAACGCTCTCTGTTGCAACCGGTATATCTTTATTTGTGGCGACCCTGGACTGGGTTATAGGAAAGATACAGAATTGATTAAAGACCATAACTTTTCGTTTATATCATCTGAAGAAGGACGAGTCGATAAGGTGGCCTCTTCTTCGCTTTCCCTTTCTCGCTCGGTATTCTCCCTCGACACAACTGTCATTACCGTCAACGGTAAAAGCGCAAAGAAAAGTTCTACTGTTAAAGAAGGCGACAGGGTTGAGATAGCATATAAGGAAGAGGTATTCGAAGGCGTTGAGAAGGAGGATATCCCACTCGATATCCTCTATGAAGATGACTACATTCTTGTCATCAACAAGGCTCAGGGAATGACTGTACATCCGGCTGCCGGTAATAACTCGGGAACGCTTGTAAACGCGCTTTTAAATCTCTACGGCGACGATTTCTCGACATCCGACGACGCCATCAGGCCCGGGATTGTCCACAGGCTCGATAAGGACACCTCTGGGGTTATGGTAGTTGCAAAGACACGGGAAGCTCATAAGGCACTCAGCGAAGAGTTTTCTTCCCACACCAACGAAAAGTATTACCTATGTGTTGCAAAGGGTTTCTTTACTGAAAGCGAAGGATACATCGACTCTCGAATAACAAGGGACAAGCGGGACAGGAAGAAGTTCACAACAACAACCAACAAAAGCGAGGGTAAGGATGCTCTTACAAAGTACAGGGTACTTTCAGAGAATATGAATTATTCATTTCTGCGTGTCCGTATATATACCGGCCGCACCCATCAGATAAGAGTGCACCTGGCGTCCATCAATCATCCCGTTCTTGGCGACCCGATTTACTCCCGTAAAGACGCTAAGTATAAGGATATTACCCTCATGCTTCATGCAGAAAGGATTGTATTTGATCATCCAATAACAGGAGAGAGGATGGTCTTCCGTTCGCCTCTTCCCGAGAGGTTTATTTCATTTTTATCCAGTGAAGGACTTGAGAGAGAATGAGATTTCATATCATAAGAGGAATAAACAATATATATACAGCGCTTGATGATAAGGGTGAGGAATATACCCTTCGTATCAAGGGAAAGTATTTGAAGAACAGGGAAGGGGAGTATTCTCCAGTTGTTGTCGGCGACTATGTCGAGGCATCCCCTTATAGCTCTAATGAAGCACTCATAACCTCTGTCGAGGAGAGGCGAAGCAGTTTTGTGCGCTTCAACTTCAAGGCCGATGCAAATCAGACGATATGCGCCAATCAAGATATGACGGCAATTGTTTTCTCCCCCCTTTCTCCTCCTTTCCGTCCCCGTTTCGTTGACAGGGCCATATGCTGCACTTTCAATAGCGAAATACTCCTCATTCTCAATAAGATTGACTATTGTCTCACAGAGGACGAGAAAGAGCGCTACGAGCTCTATAAAAAGCTGGGCTACAAAGCTCTTGCTGTCTCATCCCTCGACGGCCAGGGAATAGAGGAGCTCAAAAGTATAATCAAAGACAAAACAGTAGCATTTGTTGGCCAAAGCGGAGTTGGTAAGTCAACACTTATAAATACGCTTATCAAGACAAAGCAGAGGACGAATGAGCTCAGTGAGAAATATAATAGAGGGCGCCATACGACAAACCACTCTGTAATGCTCTTTAGTGACTATTGTACTATCATCGACACACCCGGTGTGAGGGAAATACAGGTCCCCCTTGAGGACGAAGCACTAATTCGCTCATCCTTTGTTGAGTTTTCACACTTAGACTGTTTATATCCTGGATGTTTGCACCACGGGGAGGAGGGATGTGTTGTTCCCTCATTGATTGAGAAGGGGCTTATCAATGAGGACAGGTATTTCAGCTACCTGAAAACACTTGAGAGTGTATCGCTCATCAGACCGCGCTATGAGAGGTTCAAGAAATGAGAGAGCGTGACGTAAAAGGAACCGAACTCGATATCATCCTCTCTGCTGTAAAAAGATTCTCCCTCTCGAAGGAAGGGGAAGCGTCCATCTCTCCCGATAAGATAACAACAGACGAAAATATCCTACGCAACAGATACCACCTAATCAGCGCGCTCATGGAGAAGCTCAGCATAGAAGACCCACTTGAGCACTTCCCGTCCCTCGATGAGCTTTTCTCCCACTATGAAAAGAGCCACAGCGACTTTCAGGGTGATTTAATATATAAGGGCGGAGAGTTCCTCCACTCCCTCTTCATTCTTTTCACCTTCGAAGAGAAGACGGACGATATAACCCCCGAGCTCAAAGAGCTTGAGGAGAATATACTCTCATCACTTTCTTCCGACGGCTGTGTCAACGAAAACCATCCCCGTCTACTACCTCTATTGAAGAAGAGGGACAATATAAAGAATGAGCGTTACCGCTACTCACAGTCCTACATCAACAACAACCGTCAGATAGTGCAGAATGTAAACCCGCTTTACCGCAATGAAAGGGTCGTAATACCCATCTACACCAAAGACAAGAAGGGAGGGGATTACTACATATCTGGAACAAGCACTTCAGGTAACACTACATACGTCGAGCCATTTGAACTTGTTGACCTCAACAACAAGGTAGTGCTTGCCGAAGAGGTAATAAGAAGCGAGAAAATCAAAATCATCCATGACTTAAGTACAGCACTCAGGGAAATAGTGCCATACCTTAAAGATATGACAGCCTACGTTGCCTCCTTTTCCTTCCATTACGCTTTTGCTCACTGGGCACTTAAGAACAGATGCTCTCACATAGAAAAGGGAGAGTGCGTCTCACTAATAGATGCGCGTCATCCGCTCCTCGGGGATAAGGCCGTTCCGATTACCCTCACGCTTCCTCAGGGCGACTCTATCCTTGTCCTTTCCGGTGCCAATTGCGGAGGTAAGAGCGTGACGATGAAGACTGTGGCGCTTCTTTCACTTTTGAACCAGATATGCACATACGTTCCGGCTTCTTCTCTATCACGCCTACCTTATTTCGATAACATTCTTACCGACATCGGTGACTGGCAGAGTATAGAAAACGATGAGTCTACCTTCTCTTCCCATATGTCTAACATTGCATATATAGCGAAGAATGCGACAAAGAAGAGTCTTGTCCTTTTGGATGAGCTCGGCTCGGGTACCGACCCCGTTGAGGGATCTGCACTATCGCTGTCATTACTTTCATACTTCCGAACTCATTCCGCCCTGACTATCTGCACATCCCACTATAACGATGTCAAAGGTTACGCCTATACAGAGGATGGTATGATGAATGCAAGTATGGAATTCAATATCCATACAGATAAACCCACATACCGGGTTCTCCCGGGAATCCCGGGTGACAGCCATGCCTTGAGCACGGCAGAAAGAGCGGGGATGCCGAAAGAAATAGTAAGGGACGCAAAGAACAACCTAGGTGACAAAAGCGCGAGTGCAACGGGAATAATCAACTCACTCTTATCGAAATCGAGAACACTCGACAGGAAGATGACCGAACTCGATATAAAGAAGCGGGAGATAGAGAGTGAGAAGGAAAAACTCGAAAAGGAGCGTAATGACTTAAAGACTGCGTTACTCGACGCTGAAAAGTCGGGATACAGGGAAATAAAAGACTATATGACGTCTACTCGGAAGGAACTCGAGAATCTTGTGAAGGCACTTAAAACCGGGGAAGTGACAAAAGAAAAGACTCAGATGGTTAAAGCCTACATAAAGAGCGTAGAGAAGGCAGAAGAAAAATACCGCTTGGATCTCGAGAAGAAGGAAGACGAAATAGAAGAAAAGGACAACACGCCGTTCCTTACCGGCGACGATATATTATGCGGTAGCGGAAAAACAAGAGGAAAGGTCGTGGAAGTGGAGGGCAAAAAGGCTGTTGTGCTCTTTGAAAACGGTCTTAAACTCACTGTCAAAACAAAGGACCTTATTCACACGACACCACTTGTTGTCAAAAGCGAAGTCGCATCCTTCTCGTCAGAGAAGAAAAAGCCAGTATATACACTCGACGTCAGGGGACTTACACTCGAGGAGACGAAGGAGAAGCTCTCGGATCAGATTGAGGGTGCACTAATGTCGGGACTATATTCGTTTTCAATCATCCACGGCTACGGTGACGGTATTCTCCAGAAGGGAGTACATATGTTCTTAAAGAACAACAAGGATGTTCTTGATTACTCATTCGCACTCCCCGAAGACGGTGGTATGGGAAAGACCTACGTCACGCTTAAGAGCGAGTAGGTTTATCGGGAATCTGGGCACCGAGTACCGAGATAAAGAGCACGGCACATCCGATAATCTCCCTTATTGACATAACTTCTCCCAGAATCAAAGCACCCCCGATGGCAGAAAAGACACTCTCAAGAGACAGGATTAACGTTGCCTTTGTAGGCTCTGTGTTCTTCTGTCCGACAATCTGAAGTGTATATGCTATCCCACATGAACCGATTCCTCCGTAGAGGATAGGAATTGTGACGCTTTTAATGCTTTCAATCGAGTTGTTCTCGAAAATCAATGAAAGGATGAATGCAATGAGACCGGCAAACAGAAACTGCACGGCTGATAGTGATACGGAGTTATGTTTCTTCCCTGCCTTATCAATGAAAAGCACATGGAAGGAGAAAAGTACAGCTGAGATGAAGACTAGGATATCGCCCGAGGAAATGCCGTTCGAGCCGTCATAAGAGAGTAAAAAGGCGCCGAAAAGCCCAGAGACGATGAAAATCCAGGTTTTGAGTGTGTTCTTTTTCCCGAAGAAAAGCGAGATGATGGGAACAAAGAGAATATAAAGCGACGTGATGAACCCGGCCTTTCCTGCACTTGTCGTCTCTATTCCTTTCTGCTGGAAGAAGGAAGCAGAAAAGAGAAGTATGCCGGCAATCAAACCATCTAATAATAGTGGCTTGAAATCTGCTTTGTTTTCCTTGAGATTCTTAACTAATAGGGGAAGAAGCACAATAAAGCCCAGGAGCATTCTCAGGCCGTTATAACATAACGCCCCGATAGCGTCTCCCGCCTGACTCTGCGACACGAAGGCAAAACCCCATATGGCTGCAGTTAATAAAAGAATAAGTGAGGAAGCTGTTTTTTTCATAGAGTGAAGTATATGTAAATGGAAATATGTGTACAACATGATTAATGGGATAATCTTGATTGAACAGATGACTATTATTCTCCTTGTTTTGAGAAGTAACATATACACCATCCGTGGCATACCGGTGATGCTGGACTCGGACTAGGTTGAGATATACGACTATGAAACGAAGAACTTTCAAGGTGCATAATTTTCACCTTGAAAGAGGTATAAGAGAAGCAATGCTGTTTGAAGTCGCAAAATGCGACCTCAAATAATCTTTCCTGAAAATTTTGTTTCCAGCTTGCACCATCTGGATTTCAAATCTTGAAATCACAAATTGTGATATCAAGTTCAGATTTGTGGGTAGGAACAGAAAGCTACCATACGTTTTCACAGAACAATGCCAAAATATGCAGTTATTCAAAATGTCAGTGAGATGCTACACTAGCCAATAGAGCATCTGCCGTCCCATCAAAGACAGCTTTTATCATGTCTGATCTGCTAATACCGTTCTTTTGAGCTGTATCGAGAACAGTCGTAGTTGCGGCAAAGATATCCATCCCTTCTGATGTTCGGAATGTTTATGAGATAGCTTTACGGATTTTTGAGCCTCGGAGTAATCATGACCTCTCGGCCCACATAATGCGGATATTCGAATTGTGCGGAACAATTTGGACGAAAGGTTAAACGCAAGATGCGGGCCATGACAACCTTCCGTTCCAAAAATACGCCGAACAGATCTGAGGGGGATTTTCGGTTATACATACGTCGAGCGCAAAAGGCGAAAATATCATCGATACACTGTTGAAGATATTTGATAGACCGAGTCCTCCTCCCGTCATTCCGGACAGCGATTCCACGACAGCGACTTCGGATACCGCCGAATCCAATCCAATTTCATCTGTCGCATCTGTGGTCTCTGTTTCTAATGATACACCTGCGACATAACCACATCACCATTGACACTATATGGCTGAAACTTAACTCGCCAAATGACGGGTCGAACTGTCATAACCTGTTAAATGTTAAATCCCGGGTGTGAATAGTAACGATTTTTACTGGGATGTTTATGAAAATGAGGGAGAGTGCTCTCGTATTCCTCTTCTCTTTGTGCTTTAATATGGAAAAATTTTCTCACATGAGGTAATTGCCGGTCATGAACGGAACGGAAGAAACAAAAAAAAGATTATCACAGAGCCATTCATATCTCTATACATTCGTTGTAGTTTCACTTTCGATGCTTGTGGCTGTTACTGTATCTTATCTGGTGCAGGCACTCGGAAGAATAGCTGTTTCAACTTCCAGAGGTTCTCTTACAAGGGAAGGACTACTTAATATAGGAGAGACGCCCTCGAGTGTCCTTTCGATTCTTGGATACCTTGTCGTCCTCCTTGTATACTTCATTATATACAGAAAGGAGCTCTCCTTCTCCTTCTTCTCCACGGAGGGAACAATGAAGGGGATTTTCATGCTCTGGAGTGAACTTCTCATAGATGCCGTGACGCTCTTCTTTACACTCATGGACTACGAGGAGTTGGGTTCACCGGGGACGGCGCTCCTTATGGGAATCACCCCGGGAATAACCGAAGAGATACTCTGCCGCCTGATTCCGATATCACTCGTGATGAGAAGCAGGGACAGGGATAAACTCATGCTCCCTGCCGTTGTCTTCACCAGTGTAATATTCGGCTCATTCCACTTCATCAACATCTTCTCGGGAGCAGATCCAGTGACGACACTCTTTCAGTTCCTCTATGCAACAGGGACGGGATTTCTCTTCGGGGCGGTATATATCAGGACCGGTAATCCATGGATAACCGTAATCCTTCATTCCCTTACGGATTGCATTTTCTTCCTCCGCACTGAATTTCAGGTTTCCGGTGGCGTATTAGCAGAGAGTACGAATGCAACCGCCGGAATCTTCTTCCTTGTCTATGCCGTACTCTACTTCGTGAATGCTTACTTTGTCTTCAGAAATGACAAAGACGGCCGTTCTCTTGAGAGATGGGCTTCCATCTGGGGAAATGCAGACTCTTTCAGATAAGCCTTAAAGAGAGACTCTTTCAGCACTGACAATCCTTTGATTCTTGCTTTTCGGTTTATCAGGGAGAGTATATCTCAGTCTCCCTTCCTCTATCAGCTCGTAATGAAGGCTTTGACAAAATATGCCGGCCTTTTTCCATCATAACCGAACTCTTTCTCTAGTGCCTCTTTTGTCCTGGGTTTTCTGCAGAATCTGATAATCTCCCCGTCATCTCAGGATTCACTTCCAGAGAATCGTAAAGAGTGACTTTGAAACTTCTCTGCAGTTTTCGAACTTCGTTCTCATCTTTCCGATTATCTAGGCATAGATAGTAGGAATACCTGAATATCTGTTTTCTGTGGTTTCGAGAATTTCGAGAGCCACAGCAAGGAATGGAGAACAATGTACTGTACTTGAGGTCGAAAAATTTCACCTCAAATTGGGATATCAACAAGAGAAAGGGAAGGGCGGTAAACACTTAAAGAGCCTCTATCAATCGTTATTGCCTCTCAATCGACGCAGAAAAAATGGATAAATTTGCTTTTACAATTTTGAAGAGGCAAATTATACTGTTGTTTTCCAAAAAGGAGTTACTTACTTATGTCAGATTACATGAATGGAACAGGAATACAATATCATTTGAGGATAAAGAAGGGAGATGTCGGAAGATATGTAATTCTTCCTGGAGACCCAAAGCGTGTCCCGCTTATTGCTAAGTATCTCGATAACCCCACCTTTGTCTCAGATTACCGTGAGTTTGTAACATACACCGGAACTCTTGAAGGGGAGAAGGTAAGTGTTACTAGTACAGGTATCGGAGGTCCCAGTGCAGCAATAGCAATGGAGGAGCTCTATAAGTGTGGCTCTGACACATTCATTCGCATGGGTACATGCGGTGGAATTGCACTTCCCGTAATGGGTGGTGACTGCGTCATAGCAACAGGCGCTGTAAGAGCCGAAGGTACAAGCAGGGAGTATGCGCCTATTGAATTTCCTGCTGTTGCCTCTTTCGATATCATAGAGGCATTAAGGGAAGGTGCGAAAAAGCTCGGAGTGAAGTCGCACACAGGAGTAGTACAATGTAAGGACAGTTTCTACGGCCAGCATGATCCGTCAGTTATGCCCGTAAGCTATGACCTCGAGAACAAATGGGAGGCGTGGAAGAGACTGGGGGTTCTTGCATCCGAAATGGAAAGTGCTGCTCTCTTTGTCGTTGCTGCACACCTCGGTGTCAGGTGCGGAAGCGAGTTCTTCGTCGTCGGTAATCAGGAGAGGGAGAAACTCGGACTCGACAACCCCAAATTCCATGACACTGATAGTGCAATAAGAGTTGCAATAGAAGGCCTCAGGTACCTAATAAAGAAAGACAGGGAGGAGGGAAGATAGACTACTCGTTGTAGAGTCTTTTCCCGCTTTCTTTGTACACCCTTTTTCTCTCCTCGAGAAGAATGGTGAGATTTTCCTCTGTTTTTGCTTCCTTATCGATTTCGATTACAAATAGTTCAAGCCCGAGTGCTGTATATGCCTCCTGGAGAGCCTTATTTTCGTGCATGCCCAGATCGAGTTTAAAGCGCTCGTCTGAATATGACTTAACGGCATCTTCAGTTTTATATAGGTATATTTCATCTGTCTTGAGATTTCTGATTGTGCAGACAGCCCTGATTTTATCACTTCTTAAGAATTCTTTCGGAATCGACATAACACAGTCATAGCATTTTTGCCCCTGATTGTACAGCTCCCCTGAGATAACAGACTTTCTGTTCGATATCGAAGAGGGCGACACGAAGAAATGCCGGTTTTTTCCAAAAATGAGATTGAAAATCAGGGGAATATGGCTTATCTTTAAATCGTAGGAATGAAATTTATGGGGAATAATTTCAGAAGCTATTTGAAATTAAATAGGGGGGGGGGTATCCTTCCCAAGCTTCTAGAACTTTAAAAACAACATATACAGAAAGACTTAAAATAAGCTC